>JAGWPY010000230.1 GCA_028870275.1 Gammaproteobacteria bacterium
CCACGGGCGCAACGAGCCGACGGGCGGACGCCGCGAAGGCGCGCCCACCGGCGGCGAGCGCCCCGCGCAGCCGCCGCGCAACGAACCCGCGACGCGTAACGAGCCGGCCGCGCGTACCGAGCCCGCGAATCGCGACGAGCAGGCAGGCCGTGAGGGCGGCAGCGGCGAACGCAGCGGCGAGCGCAGCGGTGAACGGCGCGGACGCCGTCGACGCGGCGGCCGTGGCCGTCGCGAAGGCGCTGCACGCGAAGGTGAAGGCGCGGCCGCGGGCAACGCGGCCGCGAACGAGGGCGCGCCTTCGTCGGGCAGCCCCGCCCCGGCGGTCAGTGTCCCTCCTGCCGGCGGCACACCTTCGGCCTCGCCGCCGCCGAGCGCCGCGGCCTCGGTGCCGTCGGCACCGCCGAGCGCACCGCCCGCGGTTCCGCGCGAAGCGCCCACGCCGCGCGTCGAATCGAGCGCGCCGGTATCGGCACCAGCCGCTCCGGCCGCGGCTCCGCCAGCCGCACCGATGCCCTCGGCGCCCTCGGTGCCGAGCACCTCAACGGGCAGCGAAGATCGTTATGTGGTTTGGTCGTCCTCGCCGAGTTCCGGCGGAGCGCGGGAGGCCGACGACCGTTGAGGCTCACGCGGCCGCAGTTCGAGCCGGCGCAACAGCCGGAAGATCCGCGGCCCGCGCAGCAGATAGCGTGAAGCGAGGCGACGCGGGCTCGAGACGAGGCGATAGAGCCACTCGAGTCCCGCGTGCTGCATCCACACCGGTGCTCGCCTCTCCGCGCCGGTGAGGAAGTTCACGCTCGCACCGATGCACAACGCGAGACCGCGTGCGCGGGCGCGCGCACGCAACCGCTGAGCGACGATCTCCTGTTGCGGAGAGCCGACCGCCAGAAAGCAGAACCGGAACGGGCTCGCCCGCTCGATCGCCTGCAGACAGTCCTCGAGCGCATCGTGGTCGTGCACGAAGCCCATCGGCGGTGAGACGTGCACGAGCGCAGGCAATCCATACCGTTCGCGTAGGTTCGCCGCCTGGGCGGTGCTACCGCCGACCAGCACCAGGCGATCCTCGGCGCCGACGAGACGCGCTAAGACCGCCGCGGTGAGATCGCTCCCCGTGCACACCCGCACCGACTGGCCACGTACGACCCGCAGGAGCCTCGCGAGGATCCGGCTGTCGATGAACACGAAGCTCGCACCGCGATAGGCGTCGCGGAACCCCGCGTCGTCGGCATAGCGAATCACGTGATCGACGTTCGGCGTGACCACGTAACCGAACGAGGCCGCGCCGAAGTCTGCCACCCGGGCGAGCGCGCCGGCGAGGTCCTGATCGTCGAATTCCAGCACGAGCTTCATGGCGACCCCGACGGCCGTGCGACCTTGAGTCGTAGCCGCAGCGCCACCGGCACCGCGAGCAGCGCGAAGGCGAGCCCGCGCAACACCGCGATCGCGAAATCGCCGACCACCGCGGTAGGACCGCCGGCGAAGCGCCGCCCCAGGACGAGCGCCGCGACACTCGCGAGCGCGGCAACCAGCGGATAGCCGAGCAGCCAGGCCTCGCGCTCATGCGCACCGAGTCGCCGTGCCGGCCGCGGCAACGGCGGCGGCAGCCGCAGCACGCGCCAGCCGACCCACAGCACCACGGCGAGGCCGAAGGCCGAACTGCCCTGCTGCAAGAGCTTGTAGACGAGCAGGTGATGCCCGCCGACGTCGGCGAGATCGTCGTTCAGCGCCGGGAACATACGCACTCCCCGGGCTCCCTCGTGCGTGAATCCGTCCCACGCGAGATGCGTGACCGCACCGGCGAACACGCCGATCGCGGCGCGCAGCCAGTCGACGATGCGGGTCAGCCGCGCGGGCGCCGCGCACGGCAGGGCCCGTGCGTAGGCACCGTCCGGCAGGATCTCGAGGAATGGGGTCTTGATCAGCTTCTGGAAGATCCAGTAACAGACGAGGCCCGCCGGCAGACAGAACACGAACAGCCCGATCATGCTGTGGGTGACGTAGCGCGGCGGCGCCTGCGGCAAGAGGTACCCGAGGTCCGGCACCATGCTGCCGACCAGCGCCGCGGAGAGCAGTCGGCGCGGCGCGAGCCAGCGCGAGAACGGCAGGACCGCCGCGGTGTGGGAAACCGTATAGGGCATGGTCAGCCGCCGCGCGCCGCGGGCATCCCCTGCGTCTCGGCGCGCTCGCGCAGCGTCGCGAGGAAACCGCGTGCCCCCGCGGTCACCAGATCGAGCACCGTCTCGAAATCCGCCGAGCCGCCATAGTACGGGTCCGGCACGTCGAGCCGGCCGAGTTCCGGTGCGAAATCGAGCAGCCGGTGGAGTGCGGCGCGCGAGCCCGCGGGACGCCGAGCCTCGAGCACCCGCAGGTTGTCCCGATCCATCGCGAGCAGATAGTCGAACTCATGGAAATCGCGCAACTCGACCGCCCGCGCACGCAAGGAGGACAGGTCGATGCCGCGGCCGAGCGCGGCCTGCACGCTGCGCGGATCGGGCGGGTCGCCGACATGGTAGGAGGCGGTCCCGGCCGAGTCGACGATCAGACCAAATTCCGGCGCCTCGCTCGCCGCGAGCGCGCGCAGCACGCCTTCGGCGGTCGGACTACGGCAGATGTTGCCGAGACACACGCACAGCACGCGCATCATCCGCCCGCGCCTCCCTCGAGCACCGCGCGCACCCGCGCGAGGTCCGCGGGCGTATCGATGCCGGGCGGCGGCGCCCGCTCGAGCGCGATCACCTTGATCGACATGCCGTGCTCGAGCGCCCGCAGCTGTTCGAGGCGTTCGCAGAGCTCGAGCGGCGTCGGCGCGAGCGAGGCGAAGCGCAGCAGGCTCTCGACCCGGTAGGCATACAGGCCGATGTGCCGCCAGGCGCCCGCGTGCACCGTCGGGCGCCCGCCTTCGACGTGGTCGCGTGGCCAGGGGACCGGTGAGCGGCTGAAATAGAGCGCGCGACCGCGGCCGTCGGCGACGGCCTTGACGCAGTTCGGATCGAGGAACTCCTCGAGCGAAGCGATCGGCGCGACCGCGGTGGCGATGTCCGCCCGATCATCCTCGCCGAGCGCTGCGGCGAGCCGGGCGATCAGCGCCGGATCGACCAGCGGTTCGTCGCCCTGCAGATTGACGATCACGTCGCGCCCGTCGAACCCCGCCCGGCGCGCCACCTCGGCGACCCGGTCGGTGCCGGAAGGCAGTTCGGCGGCGGTGAGCTCGACCTCCGCGCCGAAGGCGCGTGCCGCCGCGGCGATCCGCTCGTCGTCGGTCGCGATCACGACCCGCTGCGCGCCGCTCGCGCGGGCGCGCTCCCAGACCCAGTGGATCAACGGCCGGCCGGCGATCGGCGCGAGCATCTTGCCGGGCAGACGCGTCGAGGCGAAACGCGCCGGGATCACCACCTGGAACATGGCCGCCTTGACCCGCAGCCTCAGCGCTCGAGCAGCGGATCGTCGGCCGCGAGCGTGCGCGCCTCGTCCGGCAACATCACCGGGATGCCGTCGCGCACCGGGTATGCGAGCCGGTCGGCGCGACAGACCAACTCCGGGTTCGCGCCGGCCGCGAGACGCAGCGGACCCTTGCAGATCGGGCAAACCAGCATATCGAGCAGTCGTTTATCCACGTCGAACCTCGTCTTCGTCGGTCGCACCGCGCCGAGCGCCGGCGAGGCGCGCCTCCACGATGCGAAGCAGCGCCGCCTCGTCGGCCGCACCGAATCGCGCCTCGACCGGCACGTAGAAGTGCCGCTCGTCGGCCCTATCCAGGCATTTTACGGCATCCTTCTCGGTCATCAGCACCGGAATGCGGTCCGTGAGGCGCTGTAGCGCTCCGCCGATCGGCGCATGGTCGTCGAGCGGATGTTCGATCGGCTCGATTCCGGCGGCACGCAGCATGGCGAAGAAGCGCTGCGGGTGACCGATGCCGGCGACCGCATGCACCGGCTTTCCGGCGAACGCCGCGAGCGGCCGCGGCGCGCCGCCTGCGAGCGGCACGGCGTGCTCGGCCTCGAGTCGCATGGCGAGTTCGCCGCGCCGCGGCTCGCCGCCGTTCACGACCACCGCGTCGACCTGCGCGAGCCGCCCAGCGGGCTCGCGCAGCGGTCCCGCCGGCAGGAGATGGCCGTTGCCGAAACGCCGCTCTCCATCGATCACCGCGATCTCGACCTCGCGAGCGAGCGCGTAGTGCTGCAATCCATCGTCACAGATCACGAGATCGCAGCCGCTCGCGAGCAACAGGCGGGCGGCCGCGGCCCGCTCGCGCGCGACCGCGACCGGACGGCCGCTGCGCCGTGCGAGCAGGACCGGCTCGTCGCCGACCACGGCCGCAAGATCCGTCGCTTGGACCAGCCGTGCGGCCTTGGACCTGCCGCGATAGCCGCGCGTCGCGATCCCGGGCCGCCAGCCGGCCGCCGCGAGGCGCCGCGCCAGCCAGTCGACCAGCGGCGTCTTACCGGCGCCGCCCACGGTGAGATTGCCGACCACCACGACCGGCGCAGCGACCCTTGCGCTCGCGAACCAGCCGCGCCGGTAGGCGATGCGCCGCCCGGCGGACAGCGCGCCGAACAGGCCCTCGAGCGGCACGAGCCAGGGCCTCGGCGCGGGACCGTACCAGCTGCGGTTGAGCCAGGTCTGCACCGACATCGGCTTACCGCCCTCCCCGAAAAAGGCGACGCCTAGGCGTCGAACTGCATACCGTGCAGCGCCGCGTACAGCCCGCCCGCTGCGAGGAGCTCGCGGTGCGTGCCGCTCTCGGCGATCCGGCCGCGGTCGAGCACCACGATCCGGTCGGCACTCTCCACGGTCGAGAGGCGGTGGGCGATGACGAGGGTCGTGCGACCGCGCATGAGCAAGGCGAGCTCCTGCTGCACGCGCCGCTCGGACTCGTTGTCGAGCGCCGCGGTCGCCTCGTCGAGGATCAGCACCGGCGAGTTCTTGAGCAGCGCGCGCGCGATCGAGATCCTCTGTCGCTGCCCACCGGAGAGGTTCTGGCCGCGATCGGCGAGCGCACTGTCGAGGCCCTGCGGCTGGCTCTCGACGAATTCGAGGATGTTGGCGGCCCGCGCCGCCTCGAGGATTTCGGCGTCGCTCTTGCCGACCGCGTTGAAGGCGATGTTGTTGCGGATCGTGTCGTTGAACAGCACCACGTCCTGGCTCACCAGGCTCACCTGGTCGCGCAGGTCCGCGAGCCGGTACTCGCGCACGTCGTGGCCGTCGAGCAGCACCGCCCCGGCGGCGACGTCGTAGAAGCGCGGCACCAGGTTAGCAAGCGTCGACTTGCCGCTGCCCGATCGGCCGACGATCGCCACGGTCTCGCCGGGGCGCACCGTGAAGCTCACGCCCGAGAGCACCGGGCCCTTCTCGCTCGTGTACTCGAAGCCGACGTCGCGGAACTCGATCTCGCCGCGCGCGCGCCCGATGCGTCGCGGACCGCCCTCGCCCTCGTCCGCCTCATCGAGCAGTTCGAACACCGATTCGCCGGCGGCGATGCCCTGTTGCAGGGGGCCGCTCACGTTCACCAGACGCCGCAGATGCGGCGGCACCATCATCGCCGCCGCGAGGAAGCCGATGAACACGTCGAATCTCAAGCCATGCGCGAATACCTGGCGGATCGACACGTACAGCACGCTCGCCAGGGCCATGGAGGCGATCAGCTGCACGACCGGGTTGCTGAGCCCGCTCGCGAACACGAGCTTCATGTTCGAGCGTCGGTTCGCCTCGTTGGCCGCATCGAAGCGCTCCGCCTGATGCGCCTCGGCGTTGAAGATCTTGATGAGCCGATGCGCATCGATCGCCTCCTTGGCGACCCGGGTGATGTCCGCCATGGAGTTCTGGATGCGGGCGCTGTAGCGGCGAAAGCTCCGGTTCGCCACCTGCATGAGCCAGCCGATCGGCGGCGCGGCCGCGATGCAAAAGAGCGCCAGCTGCCAGTTCTTGTAGAAGAGGTAGCCGACCAGCACCACCACGCCGAGGCTGTCGCGAATCAGCGAGACCGAGGCGTTGGTCGCGGCGGCCGCCACCAGCTCGGTGTTGTAGGTGAGCTTGGAGAGGAGCGCTCCCGAGGCCTGACGGTCGAGGAACGCGGTCGGCAGCCGCAGGTAGTGGGCGAACACCGCGTGGCGCAGGTCCTTGATGACCTGACGGCCGACCCAGCCGGGGAAGAAGTTCGAGGCGAAATCGCCGATCCCGCGCAGCAGGAACAGCACCACGACGCCGCCCGGGATCTTCCAGAGCATGCTCTCGTCGTGCGCGAGGAAGGTGCCGTGCGTGAATCCCTGGATGAGGTAGGCAAGCGCCGCCTCGGTCGCCGAGAACAGCAGCATGCCGAGCACGCCGATCAGGTAGACCCCGACGTAGGGGCGCGCATAGCCGAGCAGCCGCCGGTACACCTGCCAGGGGCTCGTCGCGGTCGCGGCCGGCGCCGCCGGCACGGCGTTCACTGCGCGCCTGCCTCGTGGGTCGTGGCGATGTCGAGGCGCGTGAAGCCGAGCCGTCCGGCCACGTCCATCGCGGTGACCACGGACTGATGGGTGGTGCGCGCGTCGGCGCGGATGGTGAGCGGACCGCGCTCCTTGCCGGCGGCGCGCTCGAGCGCCGCCTGCAGCGTCGCCGGGTTGCCGTTGGCGAGCGCCCGCCCATTGACGAGGTAATCGCCCGCCGCGGTGATCGTGATCACCAGCGGCTCGCGCGCGGTCGAATCCGGCACGTCGGTCGCCCGCGGCAGCTCGACGCGCAGCCGGGCCTCGCGCTGGAAGGTGGTCGAGATCATGAAGAAGATCAGCAGCACGAGCAGCACGTCGATCAGCGAGATCAGGTTGATCTCCGGCTCGTCGTCGCGGATCGCGCGGCGCAGGCGCATCAGCGATCGCGTCCGGCGTCGGCGCGCTCGTCGATCGCATCGACCAGCCGGGTCGCTTCCTTCTCCATACGGATCACCAGACGCTCGACCTTGCCACGCAGGAAGCGGTAGGCGATCAGCGAGGGGATTGCGACGCTCAAGCCCGCGGCGGTCGTGATCAGCGCCTCGCCGATGCCGCCCGAGAGGAGCCGCGGGTCGCCGAGCCCGCCGGCCGTGATCGCGTTGAACGCGTGGATGATGCCCGCGACGGTCCCGAGCAGGCCGAGGAGCGGCGAGACCGCGGCGATCGTGCCGAGGGTGTTCAGGAAGCGCTCCAGTTCGTGCACCACGTGCCGGCCGCCGTCCTCGAGCCTCTCGACCAGCAACTCCCGCGGCCGGTGCCGGTTGCGAAGCCCAATCGCGAGCAGCTTGCCGAGCGGCGAGTTGCGCTCGAGCGCGGCGATGAACTCCTCGTTCAGCTGTCCCGACTCAAACCAGTTCAGCACCTTCTGCCCCAGATCGCGCGGAATCACGCGACTGGTCTGCAGGGCCCAGAGCCGTTCGAGGATGATGGCGACGGCCGCGATCGAACAAAGCACGATCGGCCACATGAAGCCGCCGCCCGCGCGGATGATTTCCCACATTGCAGATCCGTTGGTGAACGCTGGCGCGTGAACGCGCATGATACTTGATCGCCGCCGGCCCGCGCATCTTCGCCGCCCTTCAGCCGCCTGAGTGCGCGTAGGCGACCAGCCGGCCCTCGCGCAGGGTGAGGATGCGCTCCATGCGCGCGGCCAGCCGCTCATCGTGGGTGACGATCACCAGGCTGGTGCCGAACTCGCGGTTCAGCTCCAGCATGAGCTCGAACACCTGCGCCGCGTTGGCCCCGTCCAGGTTCCCGGTCGGCTCGTCGGCGAGCACCAGCTTCGGTCGGGTCACCAGCGCGCGCGCGACCGCCGCCCGCTGCCGTTCGCCGCCCGACAGCTGCGCGGGCCGGTGCTCGAGCCGCGCGCCGAGACCGACCCGCTCGAGGATCGCCGCGGCCGCCGCGCGCGCCTCGCGAGGGCGTTGCCGGCGCACCAGGAGCGGCATCGCGACGTTCTCGAGCGCCGTGAACTCCGGCAGGAGATGGTGGAACTGGTAGACGAACCCGACGGCGCGGTTGCGCAGCACGCCGCGCGCGGCGTCGTCGAGCTCGGTGATCGCCGTCCCGTCGATGCGCACGCTGCCCGCGCTCGGCAGATCGAGCCCGCCCAAGAGCTGCAGGAGCGTCGTCTTGCCCGACCCCGAGGCCCCGACGATCGCGATCCGTTCGCCGCGGCGCACCTCGATGTCGGCACCTTGCAGCACCGTGAGCGTGGTTCCGCCCTGCACGAAGTCCTTGGCGAGTCCGCGCCCCTCGAGAACCAGCTGCTCCGCATCGTTCATGTGTCGGTCGTTCCCTTCAGTCGTTGCGCAGAGAGTCGGCGGGCGCGAGCCGCGCCGCCCGCCAGGCCGGATAGATCGTCGAGACGCAGGCGAGCGCGAACGCGACGCCGCAGATGCGCAGCACGTCCCTGGGCAGCACCCGCGCCGGCAGATCGCTCATGAAATACACCCGCGCGTCGAGGAACTTGACCCCGAGCGCATCCTGCAGCCCATGGACGAGCTGCTGGAGGTTGACCGAGATCAGCACGCCGATGGCGACGCCGGCGGCGACGCCGATCACCCCGATCAGCGTTCCCTGCACGATGAACACCGAGAGGATGCTGCGCGGCGAGGCGCCCAGGGTGCGCAGGATGGCGATGTCGCGCCGCTTGTCCTTGACCACCATCACCATGGTCGAGACCACGTTGAAGGCCGCCACGGCGATCACCAGCGAGAGGATCACGAACAGGATGTGCTTGGTGATCTGGATCGAGCGGAAGAAGTTCTCGTGCTGCGAGGTCCAGTCATCGACGTAGAAGCCACCGCCCAGGGCGAGCGCCGCGCGGCGCACCAGTTGCGGCGCCTGGTACATGTCCTCCATCCTCAGGCGGATCCCGGTCACCGCATCGCCCATCTGCAGGAGCTTCTGCGCATCGCCGAGCGAGACCAGCGCGACCCGGCGGTCGAAGTCGTACATGCCGACCGAGAGGATCCCGGCGACCCGGAAGGCGCGCATGCGCGGCAGCACGCCGACCGGCGTGACGTCGCCCTGGGCGACGATCATCACCACTCGATCGCCGACCTTGGCGCCGAGCGTCGCGGCCAGATCCTTGCCGAGGATCACCTCGTAGGAGCCCGCGCCGAGGTCGGCGAGCCTCCCCGAGAGCAGGTGCGGCCCGAGCGAGGCGACCTGCGGCTCCGAGCGCGGATCGATCCCCTCGATCAGGATGCCGGCCGAACGTCCGCGGTGGATCAGCATGCCCTGCTGCTCGATATAGGGCGCGGCGCCGGCGATGCCCGGGAAGCGTTGCAGCACGCCGAGATCGCGTGGCCAGTGCTCGATCCGCCCCTCGAGGCCGGAGATCGTCGCATGCGCCGTGAGACTGAGGATGCGCGTGCGCAGCACCTGTTCGAAGCCGTTCATGACCGAGAGCACGACGATCAACACGGCGACGCCCAGAGCGAGGCCGGACATCGCGATCCCGCCGATCAGCGAGACGAAGCCGCGATGCGGCGAGGCCCGCAGGTAGCGCAGGCCGATGAAGCCCTCGTACCAGCGGCCCATCATTCGTACCGCAGGGCTTCGGCGGGCGGCGTGCGCGAGGCGCGCCGCGAGGGATACACGGTCGCCGCGAAGGTGAGCGCGAGCGAGGCGAGCGCGATCACCACGACGTCGCGCAGATGCGGTTCGCTCGGGATCGTCGAGATGTAATAGACGCTCGGATCCATGATGTAGAAATGGAAGGTGCGCTCGATGAACGGCACGATCGTGCCGACGTTGAACGCGAGCCCGAGCCCGAGGGCGACCCCGAGCGCCGTGCCCACCCAGCCGATCAGCAGGCCCTGGGTCATGAACACCGCGAGCACCCCGCGCGGAGTGAGCCCGAGGGTGCGCAGGATCGCGATGTCGGTGCGCTTGTCGTTGACCACCATGACCAGGGTGGCGACGATGTTGAACACCGCCACCGCGACGATCAGCATGAGGATGAGCCCCATCATCGTCTTCTCGATGCGCACCGCGCGGAAGTACACCGCGTCCTCCTGGGTCCAGTCGCGCACCGTGAGCCCCGGCACCCGCCGCGCCGCCTCGCGAGCGAGCACCGGCGCGCGCAGCACATCGTTGAAGCGCAGACGGATGCCGGTCGGTCCGGCGAGGTCGCGCAACGCTTCGGCGTCGGCCAGGTCGATCAGCGCGAGGACGCTGTCGTGTTCCTGCAGCCCCACCTCGAAGGTCCCGACCACCTGGAATTGCTGCAATCGCGGCACGAGCTCGCTGTCGCGCGCACCGTTCGCCGGATCGCCGCTCGGGATCATCACCGTGACCGTGTCGCCGACGCCCGCCTGCAGCTGGTAGGCGAGCATGCGGCCGAGGATGATCCCGTGCATGCCCGGCTTCAAGTTCGCGAGCGTCCCGTCGCGCATCGAGCGGGCGATCGTCGAGACCTCGGGCTCGAGCGAGGGGTCGATGCCGCGCACCACCGCGCCGCTCATGTTCGCCGCGCGCGTGAGGATCGCGTCCGTGTCGAGGTAGGGGGCCGCGCCCAGGAGGCCTGGCGAGCCGCGCAGCGCCGCGAGCCGCTGCCGCCAGCCGGTGATCGCCGCCCCGTCCTTGCGCAGCACCGCATGCGCGGAGACGCTGAGCAGGCGGGTGCGCAGTTCGGTCTCGAAGCCGTTCATCACCGACAGCACCGTGATCAGCGCGGCGACCCCGACCGCGACGCCGAGGAGCGATACCCAGGTGATGAACGAAACGAAAAAAGTGTTCTCCCGGGCGAGCGAGTAGCGCAGGCCCACGAACACCGGCAGCGGCTGGAACATCGGCTGGGATTAAACCACAAAACCCGGCCCCGGGCCCCGCGGGGCGCGATGCGACCCGGCCCCGAAGCGCACCCCGGAGTGTTAAATAGGTCAAATTCTAAGGGTGGCGCCCGATGGTATATTGGCCTCTTCGCGCTACGGCTCGAGGTGTGCCATGCGGATCGCCAATTGCCTGATCGCCGCGCTGTGCGTGGCCGGACTCGCCGGCTTCGTCCGGGCCGAGACCGTCGCCGTGGGCGACCGGATCGAGGTCCAGAAGCCCGAGGGTCCCGCGCCGACCCGCGGCATGAGCATGCAGGAAGTCAGCCGACGGTTCGGCGAACCGGCCGAGAAGCTGCCGGCCGTCGGCAAGCCGCCGATCACGCGCTGGAAGTACCGGGGATATACCGTGTATTTCGAGTACCGCACCGTGATCGACACCGTCACGAACCGCTGATCCTCCGCCCCCGTCCGGATCGATCCGCACGCCGCCCGGGCGGGCGCGGTTGCGGGTGCACCGGCCGTTCACGTACCATTCCGGCCCCGTGAATCCCACGGGTCCGCCGCGGCCCGTCCCCTTGCCCCGCTGCCGATGAGTTCGCCGACCGCCCGCCCAGACGCCCTGCCGACCCTGCTCGCCCCACGCCTGCCCGAGGCCGCGGGGGAGGCGCTGCGCTGGGGCCGGCTGTACGGAGCCGCGCCCGCCCTCGCGATCGCCGAGGCCGCGCTCGCCGGCGGCCGGCCGCTGATCGCGATCGCGCCGAACCCGCGCGCCGCCGAGGCGCTCGCCGCGGAGATCGCCTTCTTCGCCGGCGCGGCGCTCCCGGTCACCCTGTTCCCGGACACCGAGACCCTGCCCTACGACGCGTTCTCGGCCCATCCGGACATCACTTCGGCGCGCCTGCGCACGCTCGCGACGCTGCCGCGCGCCCGCAGCGGCGTCTACGTGGTCGCGGCCGACACGCTGATTCAGCGCCTGCCGCCGCGCAGCTACATCGAGGCGCACTCGCTGCGGGTCGTGGTCGGCGAGTCCCTGGACACCGAAGCCTTGCGCGAACGGCTCACCGCGGCCGGCTATGCCGCCGTCACCCAGGTGGCGGCGCATGGCGAGTACGCGGTGCGCGGTTCGCTGATCGACGTGTTCCCGATGGGCGCCGAGAGCCCCTATCGGATCGACCTGCTCGACCTGACCGTCGACAGCATCCGCCGTTTCGACGCCGAGACCCAGCGCTCCGGCGAGAAGCTCGAGCGCATCGAGCTGCTGCCGGCGCGCGAGACGCCGCTCGATCCGGAGTCGGTGCGCGAGTTCCGCCGCCGCTACCGCACGCGCTTCTCGGGCGATCTCGGCGAACAGGTGGTCTATCGCGACGTGAGCCGCGGCATGGCCACGGGCGGCCTCGAGTACTACCTGCCGCTGTTCTTCGAGCGTTGCGCGACGCTGTTCGAGTACCTGCCTCCACGAGCGGTGCTGATCGACGTCGAAGGCGCCGGCGGCGCGGTGGACGGCCTCTGGAACGCGATCTGCGCGCGCCACGAGCAGCTGCGCCACGACGTGCAGCGGCCCATCCTCGATCCGGCCGAGCTGTTCCTCGCGCCCGAGGAGTTCGCGGCGCAGCTCGCCGCCTGGCCGCGGGTCGAGGAACGCGGCTTCGAGATCCCCGATCTCGAGACCGGCGCGGCCCAGAACTTCGCCACCTCGGCGCCCGCCGCGGTCGCGATCGACGTGCGCGCGGCCGAGCCCGCGGCCGCCCTCGCCGCGCATCTGGCCGCCACCGGGGCGCGCGTACTGCTGGTGGCCGAATCGGCCGGGCGGCGCGAACTGCTCGGCGACCTGCTGCGCGCCCACGGGATCCGCGCCGAGCCGGTGGCCGGGTTCGCGGCGTTCGCGCGCGCATCGACGCCCCTCGCGATCACCGTCTCGCCCGCGGCCGCGGGGCTCACGCTGCAGTCGCCGCCGCTCGAGATCCTCACCGAAGCCCAGCTGTTCGGCGAACGAGCCCGCCAGGAGCGAAGACGCCGCAGGGCCGAGCGCGACCCGGCGAAGATCCTCGAGGAGCTCACCGACCTGCGCATCGGCGCGCCGGTCGTGCACGAGACTTACGGGGTCGGCCGCTATCAGGGGCTCGTGACCATGGACGTGGCCGGCCAGCTCGGCGAGTTCCTCGAGCTCCACTACGCCGACGGCGACAAGCTGTTCGTACCGGTGCAGGCGCTGCACCTGGTCTCGCGCTACACCGGTGCGCCGGCCGAGACCGCGCCCCTGCACAAGCTCGGCGGCGACCAGTGGCTGAAAGCGCGGCGCAAGGCCGCCCAGCGCGTACGCGACGTCGCCGCGGAGCTCCTCGACCTCTACTCGCGGCGCGCGGCCCGCGAGGGCACCGTGCTCGCCGCGGCCGAACACGAGTATCGGGCCTTCGAGGCGGGCTTTCCGTTCGAGGAGACCGCCGACCAGGAGGCCGCGATCGCCGAGGTGCTCGCCGACATGAAGTCGGGCAAGCCGATGGACCGCGTGATCTGCGGCGACGTCGGCTTCGGCAAGACCGAGGTCGCGCTGCGCGCGGCTTTCGTCGCCGTCCAGGCCGGCAAGCAGGTCGCCGTGCTGGTGCCGACCACGCTCCTCGCCCAGCAACACTACACCACCTTCGTCGACCGATTCGCCGACTGGCCGGTGCGCATCGAGAGCCTGTCGCGCTTTCGCACCGCGCGCGAGAGCGAGGGCGTGCTCGCCGGGATCGCCGCGGGCTCGGTCGACGTCGTGATCGCGACCCAGCGCCTGCTCCAGGGCAAGGTCCGCTTCAAGGACCTGGGGCTCGTGATCATCGACGAGGAACACCGCTTCGGCGTGCGCGACAAGGAGAAGCTCAAGGCGCTGCGCGCCGAAGTCGACGTGCTCACCATGACCGCGACGCCGATCCCGCGCACGCTCAACATGGCCATGGGCGGCTTGCGCGATCTGTCGCTGATCACGACGCCGCCGGCCGAACGCGTCGCGGTCAAGACCTTCGTCCTCGAGTGGAACGAACCGGTGATTCGCGAGGCCTTCCTGCGCGAGATCCGCCGCGGCGGCCAGGTCTATTTCGTGCACAACTCGATCGAGTCGATCGAGAAGACCGCCCAGGCGATCCGCGAGCTCGTGCCCGAGGCCGTGGTCGCGGTCGGTCACGGCCAGATGCGCGAACGCGAGCTCGAGCGCCTGATGCTCGATTTCTACCACCGCCGCTTCAACGTGCTGGTGTGCACGACCATCATCGAGAGCGGCATCGACGTGCCGACCGCCAACACGATCGTGATCGACCGCGCCGACCG
>JAGWPY010000231.1 GCA_028870275.1 Gammaproteobacteria bacterium
AAGAAGGAATTCCACGAGACCTCGATGAAGATCGGCCGGCCGGTGATGCAGAAGGTCGAACAGTCGCAAGCGGACTGGTATTCGAGCGACTGCCCGATGGCCGGCCATCAGATCGAGAACGGCCTCACGACCGAACGCGAACCCACCCATCCGCTGTCGCTGTTGCGCGCGGCGTATCAGATCTAGGAGTCACCCACGATGTCCATGTCCAACGGCCAGACCCCGGCGAGCGCCTCGCCCGCGACCCGGCTCGCACTTGCCGACCTCATGACCCTCGAGGCCTATGCGCGTGAGCGCCCGGGATTTCGCGCCCGCGTGCTCGAGCACAAGCGGCTGCGCAACGTGAGCGTCGGCCCGAACACCACCTGGTGCTTCGAGGACCGGCTCACCGTGCAGTACCAGATCCAGGAGATGCTGCGCGCCGAGCGGATCTTCGAGGCCGAGGCGATCGCCGAGGAACTCGACAGCTACAATCCGTTGATCCCCGACGGCACGAACCTCAAGGCGACCCTGCTGATCGAGTTCCCGGATCCCGAGGAGCGCAAGGGCGCGCTCGAGCGGCTCAAGGGGATCGAGTCACGATGCTGGGTGGGCGTCGGCGCGGAGCGCTCGTTCGCGATCGCCGACGAGGATCTCGAGCGCGAGAACGAACAGAAGACCTCGGCGGTGCATTTCCTGCGATTCGAGCTGCCCGCGGCCCTGCGCGCCGCGCTCAAGGCGGGCGCCGCGCTCGAACTCGGCGTCGATCATCCGGCCTATCGGCACTCGGTCAAGCTCAGCCCCGAATCGAGCCGCGCGCTCGCCGCCGATCTCGCCTGAGCGGAGGCGTCGGCCGCGCGCAGCACCGCGGTGGTCGTGTGCCGACCATCGTGGCTCCAGCCGGGTGGGCCGAAGAAATAGCCCAGGCGCTCGGCGAGCGAGAGCCGCGGCCGCAGGAGGTCGCGGCCGATCGCCACGTATTCATGCAGCGCGATCCTGAGCGGGTTGAACGTGCCCAAGTTGTGCACGATGCCGTAGCGCGGCGGCTCGTCGTCCCGTTCGGCCACGAACGAACCGAACAGGCGGTCCCAGATCATGAACACCCCGGCGTAGTTCGCATCGAGGTAGCGCGGATTACTCGCGTGGTGCACGCGGTGGTGGGAAGGGGTGTTCAGGAGCCACTCGAACCAGCGCGGCATGCGATCGACCGCCTCGATGTGGATCCAGAACTGGTAGATCAGGTTCACGGTGAACGCGAGCGCCACGAGCCCCGGATTGAACCCCAGGAAGGCGAGCGGCACGTTGAGAAGCGTCAAGCCGCTGAACTCCGAGGTCCAGCTCTGGCGCAGGTTGGTCGACAGGTTGAAGTGCTGGCTCGAGTGGTGCACCACGTGCGAGGCCCAGAACCAACGCGAGCGGTGGCTGATCCGGTGGAACCAGTAATAGCGTAGATCGTCGAGCACGAAGGCGATCAGGAACGACCACCAGGTGAAGGGCACGTCGTAGAGCCGATGGGCATAGGCGTACATCACGGCGCCCACGTACAGCCAGCTGAGCGTGCCCCAGAAAAAGATGCTGCCGATGCTGACCGTGATGTTCGCGAGCGTGTCGCGCAACTCATATTCGCCCTTGATCCGGCCACGCGCCGCGAGCCAGGCCTCGAGCGGAATCGTGAGCAGCAAGAGCAGCTGGGCGAGCGCCGCCCATTGGAAATAGATCGACTCAGGCATGATCGAGCTCCTGCGAAACCGAGGTCGAACCGTCGAGGTGCTGCAGGCGGGCGGCCCAGGTGGCGCGCACGGCCGGATCGGCGAGCCGCAGCTCGGCCCGCGGCCAGGCGAAATCGGCGAACCGGAGCTTGATGCGCTCGCCCTCGAGCCGCACCGATCGCAGGTCGGCCGAGCCGATGCGCCGCGCGTTCCAGCGCCGGCCGCATTGCAGTAGAACCCCGACCGTGCCGTCCGATCCGTCAACCAGCGCCGCGCGCCCGTCATCCGCCAGGGTGATCGTGCCCTTGAGGTCCGGCAGCAGCACCGCGAGGCGCCGCTCTGCCTCGCCGGCATCGGCGAGCGGGACCGGCGGCCGGCCGCGCAAGCGCCAGAGCAGCGCCAGCATCACCGCGCCGAGCGCGGCGTTCGCCAGAATCGCGACCGCCAGCTGGTTCATGGTCCCTTTTTACACAGGGGTGGCCTGCGGGGCAAGTCGCCGTGCGCGGCTCTCGCCGAGGAGGCGAGCCACCCCGTCATTGCGCGGTCCAGGCTCCGTCCACCGGAATGGCCGTACCGGTGATGTTGTGCGCTTCCGGGGCGCACAGCCAAACGGCCAAACGCGCGATCTCCTGGGCCGAGGAGAGCC
>JAGWPY010000232.1 GCA_028870275.1 Gammaproteobacteria bacterium
CGTGGATCAATGCCGGATTGCCCTCGAGCGTCTGCACCAGATTCGGCTTCAGGGCGTCCTTGAGCAGCACGGTCATCGCGCCGTGGGCCTGCAGATCGCTCGCGCGCACCGGCGCGTGATCGCGCGTATGGCCGACGACGATGTTCCCCAGCCGCTTCTTCAGGTCGTCGACCGAGTTCGCGAGGCACAGGATCGCCATGACCTCGGAGGCGACCACGATGTCGAAGCCGTCCTGGCGCGGGAATCCATTGGCCGCGCCGCCGAGGCCGGCGGTGATCTGGCGCAATGCGCGGTCGTTCACGTCGACGACCCGCCGCCAGTTGATCCGCCGTACGTCGATATCGAGCCGATTGCCGTGATACACGTGATTGTCGATCAATGCCGCCAGAAGGTTGTTGGCGAGGCCGATCGCCGAGAAATCCCCGGTGAAGTGCAGGTTGATGTCCTCCATCGGTACGACCTGCGC
Organism: Gammaproteobacteria bacterium; assembly: GCA_028870275.1. GTDB lineage: Bacteria > Pseudomonadota > Gammaproteobacteria > Steroidobacterales > Steroidobacteraceae > Bog-1198. The sequence continues at coordinate 467 of JAGWPY010000232.1, forward strand.
ATAGCCGCCGCCGGCCGCGCCGCCCTTCATTCCGAAGACGGGCCCGAGCGAGGGTTCGCGCGTGCAGCTGATGGCGCTGTGGCCGATGCGGTTCAGCGCGTCGGCGAGACCGACCGTCGTGGTCGTCTTGCCTTCGCCGGCGGGCGTCGGCGTCATCGCCGACACGAGGATCAGCCGGCCGCCCTCGCGCTTCCAGGTCTCGGCGGCGAAATCCAGGTCGATCTTGGCCTTGTAGCGGCCGTAGGGTTCGAGTGCGTCTTCGGGGATCTTGAGTCCAGCCGCTACGTCCGTGATCCTCTTCAGTGTCGCCTTCTGGGCGATTTCGATGTCGCTGAGCATTCCCTCTCTCCCTTTGTGCCGAGTCGTTCCAGAACCAGGCTTTCGGCCGCCGCTGCGAGCGGCGCCCCCTCGCGCAGCGCCGCGTCCGCCGCCGCGCCTGCGATCCCCGCGTAGGCCGCGTCCGCCAGCGAGGCGGCGTTGACCCGGACGTTGAGCACGCAGATGCGCAGCGCGCCGAGCAGCGCCTGCGCGCCGGCAGCCGCGTCCGCGGCGACGTTGCGGTGGCAGTGCGCGGCGCAGGTGCCGGCGAGGCGCAATCCGTCGAGGATCGCGCGCGCGCATTCGAGCGGTACCTCGATGGTTCCGCGCAGCGCTAACTGCAGCGCGCGCTCGCGCTCCGGGGCGGCATCCCGCGGCATCCGGCAGGCTGCCATGAATCGGTCGAAGGCGAGGGCATCGGCGGCGACGAGATCGAAGCAGCGCTTGCGCAGGGCCTCGCTCGTGCGCAGTTCGAGTTCGAGATGGAGACGATCAGGCTCCGTCGGCGACTTGGAGAGACTGTGGCGGGCGGCCATCGACAGGAGCGCCGCGCCCATCGCGGCGATGGCGGCCGCCGCGCCACCTCCGCCCGGAGTCGGCTCGGCACTCGCCAATCGCTCGAGGAAGGACTGCATCTTCGCGACTCCACGCGGCGGCGCAGGCTGCGGACTCCATGGTAGCAGACCTCGACGGGCGCGTCGGTGCGCGTGACCGGACGAGGGGCGCTCGATTACCATTCGCAACGACGGGATTCGACGGGAGGGGTAAGTCGTGCAGGATGCGATCGCCGCGGAGCGGGCCGCGGCCCGATTTCTGATCGTCGCCGCACTCGGCGTGATCGCCGTGGTGATGGCCTGGTTCGCCTACATCGACGCGCCGATCTCCGACGCGGTCATGCTGACCGTCGCAGTGGCGATCGGCGCGGGCGTCGTCGCGACCCTGACGGCGCTGGTCGCCTATTCGGCCGCGCTCGACCGCGGCGGCCCCGCCGGCGAGGCTCCGGGGTCCTGCCGCCGCCTGCGGCGAGTGGCGCTGCTCGCGCTCGCGACCATGGTGCTGCTCGCGGCGGTCGCGATGGTGGCGACGCTCAACGTGCGCGGCGACGATTCAGATGGCGGGGGCTCCACCGACCAGGCGACGACCGGATCGGTATGAGCGGGTCGGCCATGCGAGCGCGGAACCTCAGCGGGACTCGGCGACGAGCTGTTCGAGGCCCTTGAGGTCGAGGACGCCCGGCACGAGGAAAGAGCCGACCAGCAGGCCGGGGGTGCCGTCGAGCTCGAGCGCACGCGCTTCGGCGTCGTTGCGCGCGAGGCTCTTCGCGATCTCGCGCGCATGGGCGGTCAGATCGCGCTCGAGCCTCGGCACGTCGAGGCCGGCGCGGCCGAGCACCTTAAGGACCTGCGGATCGCTGCCGAGCCGTGGACCGGCGAGCAGAGCGTCGTGCGCCTGCTGGTATTTGCCCTGATAGCCGGCCGCGAGCGCGCAGCGGGCCGCGTACACCGAGGCCGGCCCGAGCACCGGCCAGTCCTTGAAGATCACCGTGACGCCGGGGTCAGCGGCGACCAACTGGCGAAGCGTCGGCACCATCCGGCGGCAAAACGGGCAGTTGTAGTCGAAGTACTCGACCACGCGCACGGTCGGCTTGCGGCCCGCGGGCCATTCGATCAGGGGCGCGGCCAGGATGTGCTGGATCCCGGCGGCCGTGACTTTCTGGATGCCCTGCGCTGGGGTCGTGCGGCCGCCGAACAGGGCCGCCACGACGAGGGCGACGACGACCAGGAATCGTGGGGGATGGCGCATGAACGCCACCCTAGCACACTCCTGCCGCGTGGGTGCCGTGGGCTGCCCGTGCGGGCGGCGGGAAGCGCATGCGCTCATCGGATCCGCGCGCCCTGGCGCAGGAGTTCGGCCTGCACCGCGCCGACATCGATGCGGTCGAAGGCGGCGCCGGTCTTGCAGGAAACCGCCGCCGCGGTGCCGGCGCCCTGGCCGCTGACCGCGCAGCACATCATGTTGCGGACCGCCGCGTGCGAAATCCGGTCGCCGCCGATCGCCCGGCCGGCGACCAGCAGATTGCCGATGCCGCGGGGAACGAGCGAGCGGTAGGGCAGGTGGAAATATCTTCCGGTGGTCGGCAGGATCAGCAGCCCGTAGCCGTCGATGAACTCGGGGAAGATGCCGATCGAGTCCTCGAACCGCCCCTGTTCGCGTACGTCGGCGCCGGTGAGGTTGTAGAGCGCGTCGATCTTGCGCGTGTCGCGTATGCCGATGGTCATGCCGAAATTGCGCAGCTTGGCCGCCTCGCAGCCGGGCATGAAGCCGCGCAGGGCCTCGACCGCATGGATTGCCTGTCGCCGGCCCTCGATTTCGCCCCGAGTCAGGTCGGCCGGATCCGTGCCGTCGATCTCCGGAAGGTGGATCAGGTTGAGATAGGTCAGATCACCCTGATCGCTGACCGTGCCCCAGGTGCCCGCGATCGTGCTGAGGTTCGCCGGAATCACGCCCGCGGCGACCGCCTGTTTGAACGGTTTGCGCAGGAAGGGCGAGAACATCGCATCCTCCTTGCCGGTCGTCTCGATGTTCCACTCGCCGTTGCCGATCCAGTCCCGGTAGGTCTGAGGATCGGCCTTGACCCGTTCCATGAAACGCCGCTTGTCGACGCCGCTCATCGAGAACATCACCGACGCGGCCATCATCTGCTCGCGCGGCGTCTTGTGCACCGCTGCGCCGGCGCGTGCCGCGACGTCCGCATCGCCGGTCGCGTCGATGACCCGCTTCGCGAGGATCGCCTCGCGTCCCGCCTTGCTCTCGGTGAGCACGCCGCGGATGGCTCCCGCCTCGACGATCGGCGCCACGCACAGACGATGCAACAAGGGCTGCACGCCGGCCTCCTCGACCAGGGTGTCGGCGACCCACTTGAACATCTCCGCGTCGAGCGCGTGACTCAGCGATTGCGGTTCCGGCAGTGCGGCTCCCATGGCCTTCGCGCGTTGCTCGAACTCCGGGCCGATGCCTTCCGAGTCGACGGTCTTTTCGTGCCGGTACCAGGCGAACCCCTCGACGCCGACCTGGGTGATGTTGCCGCCAAAGCAGCCGTTGCGTTCGAGCAGCGCGGTGTTCACGCCGGCGCGCGCGGCTGCGAGCGCCGCGGCGAGCCCGCCGGGACCGCTGCCGACCACCAGCACGTCGGTCTCGAGCACGACGTCCACGCTGCGTGCCGGTTCGTCGATGGTCTTGCGCATTGTTCCATTCGCCTCCGTTCGATTGGGTCGCATGGTAACGGGTTCGACCCGGCCGCGAGAACAGACCGGGCGCGAGCACGCTCCCTCAGGCGGTGATGGCGTCGCGTCCCGAAAAGAACCGGCGATACAGGTAGAGATGCAGAGCCTGCAGTCCGGCCGCGATCAGGAAGGGTGCGGCGAAGCGGTTCGCGTGCATCAGCCAACCGCCGAGCACCGGGCCCGCGGCGCGCGGAATCTGCATCGACAGGGTCTGCACGCTCGCGGCGAGGCCGCGGCGCTCCGGCCGGGTGAGCCCCGCCGCGACCGTCTGACGCGCGCCGGCTGTGCCCTGGTTGAATGCGGCGCGCACCGCGTAGAGCGAAACGGCCTCGCCGAACCGCGCCACCAGGGGCATGGCGAACATCGCCGCGAGACCGACGGCACGCATCCGCACCACCGAGCCGACCGTGCCGATGCGAGCACCGATCCGTTCGTTGAGGACCGAACCCGCCGCCGCGAGCAGGAAGCCGGCGGCGAGTGCGGGACCGATCGCATCCGGTCGGGCACCGAAGCGCCGCGCGAACCAGTAAGCCATCAGCGGGCCGACGAGACCGATGCCGAGCCCGTTGAAGGCGTTGCTCAAGGCGAGCCGGCGCAGGTCGCGATTCTCGGCCATCGTCAGGCTTTGCGCGGCGCGCGGGTCGGCGGCCCCGAGCGCCGCCACCGACCCTCGCGGCGCTTCACGCGTTGCGCCGATCAAGGTCGCGCAGGTGATCGAACTCGCGAACGGCAGCAGGAACAGCAGTCGGTAGGTGGCCGGATCGGAGAACGGCCGCCCGAACAGCGTCGGCAGGGCTACGAGGCCCGCGCCGAGGCCCATGCCGAGGAACCCGATGGTCGCATTCAGCGACAGCGCGCGACGCCGGGCCGCGCCCTCGGTCTCGCGGGCGATCCAGGCCTGCTCGACCGGCGCGAAGGGTCCGGCCGCGCCATTCGCGCCCCGTCCGAAGCCGGCGATCGTCGCGGCTGCGATCAACACCACCGCGTCCGAGGCAAATACCGTGGCCAGCGAGGCGACCGCGGAGGCGACCTCGTAGGCGAGCAGCAGACCGCGGCTGCCGCGGCGGTCGCTCAGCGGACCGACGATCATCGTCATCAGAAAGCCGAACGACAGTCCGGCCATGAGCACCGTTCCGATCGCCGCGCCGCCGTAACCGAGCGCGCGCAGATAGAGCGTGAAGCACGCGACGGTGACTCCCTGGCCGAGGCTCCTGCCCGCACGCGCCGCGAGCAGGAGCCGTACGTTCGCCGGCAGGTCGGGACGCGGCGGGCTCAGTGGATCACGTCCCGGTAGGCGTGCCAGGATGCGTGGCCGAGCAGCGGCAGGGTGAGAACCAGGCCGACGAGCAGAGGTGCATATCCGATCACGGTGAGGAGCAGGATCAGCGCGCTCCAGACGCCCATCGCCGGAATATTCGCGGCCACGACGCGCAGACTCGCCCGAACGGCCTGGGGCGCGGTCGCGTGGCGATCGACGATGAGCGGTACCGCCACCACGGTGAGTGCGAAGACTGCGACGGCGAGGATCCCGCCGGTGGCGACGTAAGCGAGTATCTGGCGCCGGTTCGCCTCGTCGATGAACCCGTGATAGAGCGTCGCCGCGACGCTCGGCGTGGTGACGCCAAAGACCTCATCGAGCATCACCGCCGAGACCAGGAACCAGATCACCGCGCCGATCGCCAGGATCACCCCCAATTCGAGCAGCGCGGAGGCGTGGTGCGCGAAGCCTTCGAGGGAGTCGTCGAGGGTCGCCGGCCGGTGGTCGGCGTAGCGGCGCGACATCTCGCAGAAGCCCGCGGACATCGGCGGGCCGACCAGCAGGAACCCGGTGATCGCCGCGGCGATCAGGTAGGGGTTGATCGCGCAGAACACGAGCACGGTCCAGCCGAGAGCGGCGATCAGCGCGCCGTAGCCGAGGCTCGTGCCCCAATTGCGGCGCAGATCGCCCCATCCGGCCGCGAGCCATGCGAAGGGCGCGGCGACGCCGACGTGACGGATCTCCAGGTGCAGGGAGCGGGTGTCGTCGGAAGCGTGTGTCGTTTCCATGGGTGAATCCTCCGGGGATGGAGTGGGGACACCGATCGAGACGACCACCAGTGTAGGCGCAATTTCAGCCGCCGGTCGCAAATCCCGGATAGAGCGTCATTCCGCCGTCGACGTAGAGCGTCGTGCCGACGACGTAATCGGAATGATCCGAGGCGAGCCAGACGGCGGCCCGGGCGATGTCCTCCGGTTCGCCGATCCGTCCATAGGGCACCAGGGTCATCAGCCGGTCGTAGGCCTCCTTCGTGTCCCAGGCGGAGGTATTGATCGGCGTGCGGATCGCCCCCGGCGCGATGCCGTTCACACGGATTCGCTGCGGTGCGACCTCCTGCGCGAGGCTCTCCATGAGGAGTTTCACGCCTCCCTTGGAGGTCGCGTAGTTCGCGTGCCCGGCCCAGGGGATCGTCTGGTGCACCGAACTCATGCAGATGATCTTGCCGGCCGAACAGGACACGGACGGCACGATGCCGCGGCGCAGGAACTCGCGGACCGCCGCGCGCGCGCAGAGAAACTGACCAGTGAGGTTCACGTTCAGCACCGTGTTCCATTGCGCCACGGTCATCTGATGGAAGGCCGAGTCCCGCTGCAGGCCCGCGTTTGCGACCAGCACGTCGATGGTGCCGAATTCGCGCAGCATCTGCGCATACATGGCCTCGACCGCCGCTTCGTCGGACACGTCCGCCTTGAGCGCGATCGCGCGCACGCCCTTGGCGCGAATCTCCCCGACGACCTCCTGCGCCTCGGCGTCGCCGACCACGTAGTTGACCGCGACGTCGGCGCCCGCCGCGCCGAGCGCGATCGCGACGGCGCGGCCGATGCCGGAATTCGCGCCAGTCACCAGCGCCTTCTGTCCGGCGAGCACCGGGTGCGCGGGAAGCTGCGGGGCCGTGGTCGCGGCGGTGGTGGTCGCGGGCTTGGCGGGGGTCGTCGGCATCTTGGCAATCTCCTCGGGGCGTCGGTGCGGTCGCAGAATATCGGTCCGGCCGGACGGCTCGCAAGCGCCGGTCGTGGCGGCGAAGTCGGCGCGCTCTGGCGTTCGCGTCGCCGCTGCGCTTACACTTCCGACCGCGCCTCGCATGAACAAGTTCATCCGCCATCATCCGCGATTGCTCTGGGCGACGGCGACCGGGGTGCTCGTGTACCTCGCGCTGCCGTCCTCGTTGCCGGGGCTCAGTCGGTTGCTGATCGGCTGGAACGCGGCGATCCTGCTGTTCATCGGACTGATCGTCCACTGGATGGCCGGACTCTCGGCCGAGCAGATCTGCCGCCGGTTCGACGAGGAGGACGAGAGCTCGACGGCGATCTCGGTGATCGTCGTGACCGCGGCGATGCTCAGTCTGATCGCGATCGTCGCGATGCTCGCGACGGTGCGCAGCGTGAGCGGTCACGCGCGGATCGCTCATACCGCGCTCGCCGCGCTGACGCTCGCCTCCTCCTGGCTGCTCGTGCCGACGGTCTTCATATCGCAGTATGCCGAGGCCTTCTACGGCGCCGCGCCGGAGCGTCGGCCTCTGCTGTTTCCGGGCGTCGAGGCGCCGCTTTTCTGGGATTTCGCCTATTTCTCGTTCACGATCGCCTGCGCA
>JAGWPY010000233.1 GCA_028870275.1 Gammaproteobacteria bacterium
TCGCGCCGAGCAGCGCGAGCGCTGCTTCGTCGAGCGCGCGGAACTTCGCCGCGTCGTGCACGCCTTTGCGGACCTCGTTGAGGAACGGGCCCTCGATGTGAATGCCGAGCAGTCCCGGCACGCGCGCGGCGAGTCCGGCCTCCACCGCGGCGATCGCCCGCGCCATGACCGCCGGATCGTCGCTGATCAGGGTCGGCAGAAATCCGGTCGTGCCGAAGCGGCGATGCGCCCGGCCGATCGCGCGGATCGCCTCGACGCTCGGGTCGTCATTGAACTGAACACCGCCGCCGCCGTTCACCTGGGTGTCGATGAACCCCGGCAGGAGCAGCGCGCCCGCGAGATCGACCGTCTCGACTCCGCCGCGCGGCGTCTCGCCCTCAGGCACGACCGCGTTGATCGTCTCGCCCTCGACGAGCACGGCAAGACCGCTCTCGAAGCCGCCGTTGGTGAGCACGCGGCCGTGCTTGAGCGCGTAGATCGGCATCTAGTGGGTCTCGGTGACCTTGCGCAAGAGGGGCGGTGCGTCGGGGTCGTGACCGCGCCGCAAGGCGAGTGCATTGGCCAATCGATAGAACGCTACCGCGGTCGCGAGCGGCTGGACCGCAGCCCCGGCCTCCGGCAGCGGCAAATGCAGGACGCCCGCGCACGGCGGACCGGCGAGCAGCACTGGCACGCTGCGCCGCAGGAGATCCTCGGCGAGCGCCTCGAGGCCCGCGCGGGTCTCATCCGGCTGCGTGAGGATCAGGACCGGCACCTGCCGGCCGACCAGGGCCATCGGACCGTGGCGCAGTTCCGCACCGCTGAACGCCTCGGCGTGCAACCCGCAGGTCTCCTTGAGTTTGAGCGCAGCCTCCTGCGCGATCGCGAGTCCCGGACCGCGGCCGACCACCAGCAGGTGCTCGGCGGCCGCGAGCGGCGCGAGCGCCGCGCTCCAGTCGAGCGTCCACGCCCGCTCGAGCAACGCAGGCAGCGACTCGAGCGCCTGCTCGAGCGCGGCATCGAAGGTCCAGGCCGCGACCAGCTGCAGCGAGGCGGCGAGCATCGCCACGTAGGACTTGGTGGCGGCGACGCTGGTCTCCGGCGAGGCATACAGCGGCAGCACGTGCTGCGCCGCCCGTGCGAGCGGGGATTCGGGTTCGTTGACCACGGCGACCACCATCGCACCCGCGCGCGCCGCCGAATCGACTGCGGCCAGCAGGTCCGGGCTGCGCCCGGATTGGGAGTAGGCGAGCAGCAGGCAATCGCGCAGGTCCTGGCGAATCCCGTACACGGAACTGACCGACGGCGACAGCGAAGACGTCAGCAGTTTCAGGCGCATCTCGACGAGATAGCGCATGAAGGTCGCGGCGTGGTCGGAGCTGCCGCGCGCGCAGGTGGCGAGCGCGCGCGGCGGCCGCGCGCGCAGGCGGGCGGCGAGCGACTCGACGATCGCGCGGTTGCGTTCGAGCTGCAGGTGCACGCACTCGGCCGACTGCGCGGCCTCGCGGAACATGCGGGTCGATTCCGGCGCGCGTGCGAGCGGCGCCGTCGTCGGCGCTTCGCGGCCGGCGATCACGTGCTGGCGCTCAGTTCGGCGACGAAGTCGTAGGTGTCGCCGCAATAGTAGGACTGCGAGTATTCGACCGCGGTGCCGTCCTGAAGGAAGCCGACGCGCTCGACCAGGAGACCCGCGTCCCCGGCACTCGCTTCCAGCAGCTCCGCCTGCTCGTCGCTCAAGAGCACCGCACGCAGCCGCTGCAGCGCACGGACCGGCCGGTGGCCGGTGCGCTCGAGCGCCTCGTAGAGCGAACTGTCGACCGCATCGACCGACGGCAATGCCGAAGCGAGCACGGTCGCATATTCCAGCGCCATCGGCGCATCGTCCGCGAAGCGGATCCGGTGGAACCGATAGATCGGCGTCCCCGGACTCAGGCGCAGCGTCAGCGCCTCCTCGGGAGACACCGTGCCGGCCGAACGCTTCAGCCAGACGCTGCGCGGCATGCGCCCGCGGGCGCGCATGTCCTCGGAGAACGAGGTCAGCTTCGCGAAGTTCTTCTCGACCCGCGTCGAGACGAAATTACCGGATCCCTGGCGGCGGACCAGCAGGCCCTCCTCCACCAGTCCGTCGAGCGCTTTGCGCACCGTCATGCGCGAGACCGCGAGATCCGCGGCGAGCTCACGCTCGGCCGGCAGCGCATCTTCGGGAGCGATCAAGCGCTGCTCGATCGCTTCGCGCAGGGCGCGCTGCAGCTGAAGGTAGAGCGGCTGGCTGCCGTGTGGGTCGAGCGGCCGAAGATTCTTGGCGAGCGTGGTCATGCAGCCCAAGGTAACCCAAGGACCATACAACTACAATACCAATTTACGGTTATTCTGGATTTCATTTTAATTAAATACTTGTTTTTATTAAATATAAATCGATGATCTGTAATTGGTCTGCAATAATCTGGATTTTTATCGGTAACTGGTATTAGACTGGATCACATCTGGTCACACACCGCGCGGCAACGGTCCGCCGCCATCTTAAGGGGAGAAGGGCATGGCACGCAGAACAAGGGCGCAATCGAAGGCCAAACTCGTGGGAGTCGCCTTGGGCGGCGCCTGGCTCGGGGTCGCGGGAGCGGCGGGCGCAGCCGCCGCCAGCGCGAATTCCGGCGACGAATCGCTACAGGAGATCGTCGTCACCGGCATCCGCTATTCGATCAAGAAATCCCTCGCCGAGAAACGCCATGCGGTCGGCGTCGAGGAAGTCGTGACCTCCGAGGACGTCGGCAAACTGCCGGACAAGAACGTCGCCGACGCGCTGCAAAGACTCTCGGGCGTGAACACCGAGTCGGCCGCGAGCGGCGAAGGCGGCTTCGACGAGAACGATCGGGTCAGCATCCGCGGCACGAGCCCGAGCCTGACCCAAACCACGATCAACGGCCACTCGGTCGCGACCGGCGACTGGTTCCTGCTGGATCAGTTTCAGACCGTCGGCCGCAGCGTGAGCTATACGCTCCTGCCCTCGGAACTCGTCGACCGCGTGGTCGTGCACAAGAGCCAGACCGCGGACCTGACCGAGGGCGGCGTCGCCGGATCGGTTGACGTCGAAACCCGCAAACCGCTCGATTTCACCAAGGACTTCGGCCTCGAGGTCGCCGCCGGTGGCGTCTACACCGACTTGCCCGGCAAGGTCGATCCGCAGTTCAACGGCATGCTGAACTGGAAGAGCGGCGATTTCGGCCTGGTCGTGCAAGGCTTCGACGAGCAAAGACATGTGCAACGCAATGGCCAGGAGTTCCTCGGCTACGCGGCCGTGCCGGCGGCGACCGCCGCGGCATGGCAGGCAGCGAACCCCGCGCTGCCGAACGCGGCCAACGCGCAGTATCCGACCTTGATTGGCTCAGCCCTGTTCACCCAGACGCGCAAGCGCGTCGGCGGCGACTTCGACTTCGAGTTCCGCCCGGCCGACACGCTCACCCTCGACCTGAACGGCTTCTACTCGCACATGGACGCGGACAACTACAACCGCAATTTCATGGCCTGGGTGAGCCATGTGATCAGCCCGACCTACGTGCCGACCGCGGCGACCGTCGCGAACGGCACCCTGACCTCGGCGACCTGGCCGACCGCGACGGGCGCGCCGGCCTCGGCCGTGTACGACGAGATCTACCGTCCCGGCGCAACGGCCGAGACCTACTATCTCGACTTCGACAGCCGGTACACGCCGAGCTCCGACTGGACCGTGACCACCCAGATCGGCTACACGCACGGTGTCGGCAACACGCCGACCGAACCGGCCTACGAGTCGGCGGCGGGCAATGGCCTCAGCTATGCGATGAACGGCACCGCCGGCACTGCGAATGTCGCATTTCCGGGCCTGAACACCGCCTCGCCGGCGCAGTTCTCGACCAGTTGGGCGTGGAACGACATCGAGCAGTCGATCGACAAGGAGACCTACGGACAGATCGACGCACTCCTCAAGCTGCATGATCAGCCTTTCCAGTCGGTGAAATTCGGCGTGCGGGTCGCGGAACACGAGCGGCGCGTGAGTTTCCCCGAAGACGGCGGCTGCACCTCTTACTGCTGGTCGAACGTACCGGTCTGGGGTGGCGCCACCTATCCGTCCAACTTCTCCTCCGGGCTGTCTGGCGGCAGCTTTCCGACCAACATTTACCAATACTCGGGCGGCGCGATCGCCGCCTACGACGCACTCGCGGTCTCGAGCGGTCCGTCGCGGCTCTACTGGCCGGGCGAGTTCGACGTCAAGGAGAACGACCTCGCCGCGTACGCGATGGCGAACGTCGGCGGCGAGCACTGGGCCGGCAACTTCGGCGTGCGCGTCGTGGACACCTACGAGAAGAGCCTGGTGAACGTCTCCGGCGGCACCAATCCGATCACGACTTCGGCCTTCGGACCGTTCACCCCGACCCTGATCGACCATGGCTATCTCAACATCCTGCCGAGCGCGAGCCTCAAGTTCGACCTGTCGAAGGACCTGGTGCTGCGCACTTCGGCCGCGGAGACCATGGCCCGGCCCGATTACAGCGCGCTCGGCGGCGCGGTGAGCCTCACCGACCTGATCCTGGTCGGCAACGGCGGCAATCCGAACCTGAAGCCGCTGCGTTCGGCGAACTACGACGCCTCGCTCGAGTGGTATTACGGCCCCGAGTCGCTCCTCGCCGTCGGCGTCTTCTACATGGACATGGCCTCCTACGTCGACTACGGCAACTCGACCCAGGTCTACTTCGACATGCTGACGAACAGCAATCAGCCGTACACGATCACCTCGCCGATCAACACCACCGCCCAGAACAAGGGAGTCGAGCTCACCTGGGATCAACCGATCTGGAAAGGACTCGGGATCGAGTCGAACCTGACCTACGCGAACGGCGAGACCGCTGATCACACGCCGCTTGTCGGCAGCTCCAAGCTGACGTACAACGTCGCCGGATACTACGAGCGAGGCGGTTTCAATGCGCACCTGGCCTACACTTACCGCTCCCACTATCTGGTCGGCCTGGATCGCAGCTCCCTGGAGAACGAGGATTCGATCGGCAGCCTCGACGCTGCGGTCAACTATGCGATCACGGCGCACTGGGGACTGACCTTCGACGCGCTGAACATCACCAATGAGACGATCAAGTACTACGCTGCGAACACCTCGCAGCCCCGCGCGTTCTACTCGAACGGCCGGCAGTACTACTTCGGGGTCCGCTTCGAGCTCTGATCCCCGCCCGAGGCCACGGGCGGGCCGCGCATCCAGCGATTGCGCGGCCCGCCTGCGGTGCCTCCCGTGACCCCGCCCACCCACCTGCTCCCCGCGCTGCTCGCCGCCACCCTGGCGCTCGCCCTGACCGCCCCCGAGGCGCGGGCCACGAACGGCGCGGCACGGCCGGCGCTGATCCCCGCACCGGTGTCCCTGCGTCCGCTGCCGGGCCGCTTTGCGCTCGATGCGCGCGTCCGGCTGCGGGTGCCGGCGAGCGATGCGGGCGCACTGCGCGTGGCCGGTTACCTGCGCGGTCTGCTCGCGCGGACGCGCGGCCTGCGACTCGCCGCACCTACCTCGAGCGCGACGGACGGCGCCGCGATCCGCTTCCTTCGCCACGCCGCTCCGCTTGGCGGACCGGAGAGCTATCGGCTGCGCATCGGCCCCCACGGCGCAACCATCGAAGCCGCGACCGATGCAGGCCTTCTCTATGGTGCGATCAGCCTGTGGCAGCTGCTGCCCATCGACACGACCTCGCCAGTGCCGACCGCGGCGACCAGGCGATTCCTGCCGGCCCTGGTGATCGACGATGCGCCGCGGTTTCGCTGGCGCGGCCTGCTGCTCGATTCGGTACGCCACTACCAAAGCCCGGCCGTGATCCGCCGCTTCATCGACGCGATGGCGCTCGTGAAGCTCAATGTGCTGCACTGGCATCTGACCGACGACCAGGGCTGGCGGCTCGCGGTGCCGCGCGCTCCGCGGCTCACCGCGGTCGGCGCCTGGCGCCTACCGGCCGGGCGCGCGGCGGCGCGCGACCTCGACCCGCGCACGCACGCGCCGCGGCTCTACGGCGGCTTCTACGATGCCCGCGAGGTGCGCGCGCTCGTCGCCTACGCGGCCGCGCGCAACGTGACCCTCGTGCCGGAGATCGAGATGCCGGGGCATGCGCTCGCCGCGCTCGTCGCCTACCCGCGCCTCGCGGCGGTCGCGACGGTGCCGCAGGCCGTGCCCTCGGATTGGGGGATCTATGCCTATCCGTTCAACATCGACGAGGCCACCTTCGGCTTCCTCGATCAGGTGATGGATGAGGTGCTGCGCCTGTTCCCCTCGCCCTATGTGCATATCGGCGGCGACGAGGTCGACCCGGCCCAATGGGCCGCCTCGCCCGAGGTCCAGGAGCGCGCCCGCGCGCTCGGCATCGCCGATCCCGGCGGGATCGCGGCCTATTTCGAACAGCGCATGGGTCGCTACCTGATCGCCCATGGCCGCCGTCCCGTGGGCTGGGACGAGACTCTGCGCCCGGGTCTCTCGCGCCGCGCGGTGATCATGTCCTGGCACGGCACCACGGGAGCGATCGCGGCGGCGGTGCGCGGCAACGACGCGGTGATCGCCGCATGGCCGACGCTCTATTTCGACAATCGCCAGAGCGACGGCTCGTTCGAGCCGCCCGGTCGCGGCCGCGTGGTCCGTTTACGCGACCTGTACGCGTTCGAGCCGCTGCCCGAGCACCTGCCGGCGGCGCTGCGCGCGCATATCCTCGGCGTCCAGGGCAATGCCTGGTCGGAGTACCTGCGCACGCCGGGGCAGCTGTTCGAGATGAGTTTCCCGCGCGCCGCGGCGCTCGCCGAGATCGGCTGGTCGCCCCGCGGCCGCCGCGACTGGCCGAGCTTCGAACGTCGGCTGGTCTCGCTCGAACGGCACTATCGTCGCTTGGGCATCGATTATTCGCCGACGCTCTACCGGGTGCGCAGCTACGCGCGCTATGACCGGCAAAAGGCGCAGGCGCGGATCACGCTGCGCACGCAGGGCGGCTACGGTCGGATCCGCTACCGGCTCGACGGCGGAACTCCGGACACGCATTCGCCGATCTACCGCCGGCCGCTGCGCGTCGATCTGCCGGCGCGGCTGCGCGCGGCCGATTTCGCGCAAGGCGCGGCGATCGGGCCACTGTTCGATCGATATTTCTCGCTCGCGACGGCGCAACACCGCAGCAGCCAGCAGCTGACCCTGTGTAGCGAGCGCCTGCCGCTCAACGTCGAGGACGACGCCCCGATCGTCGGGTCACGCGCGCGGTTTTTGTTGGATATTGAGAATCCCTGCTGGATCTATCCGCACGCCGATCTCGACGCCGCGCAGCGGCTGCGCGTGGCCGTCGGCCAGATCCCGTTCAATTTCCAGATCGGCGCCGACCGCGACGACATCCATCTGCCCGCACCGCCGCCGGGTTCGGCCGGCGAACTGCAGGTGCGTCTCGACGGATGTCGCGGACCGATGCTCGCCCGTCTGCCGCTCGCGCCAGCCGTAGCCAACGACGGCGTCACCGAGCTCGCCGCGGTGCCGATCGGCGGCGTGCACGGCCGGCACGACCTGTGTCTGCGTTTCGCTGAGCGAGGACTCGATCCAATGTGGGCGATCGACTGGATCGAGCTCGATCGCAGACCCCCGACCTCGCGGAGCCTCGCCCCATGACGACCCGTAGGACCCTGCTCGCCCCCATCGACGGCTGGGTACTGCCGCTCGGCGAAGTCCCGGACGAGGTCTTTGCGAGCGGCTTGGCCGGCGACGGCGTCGCGATCGACCCGA
>JAGWPY010000031.1 GCA_028870275.1 Gammaproteobacteria bacterium
GACTCGCCGCGCCGATGCTGCGTCTTCGCGAGCGCGGCGTGGGCTTCGCGCTCGACCATTTCGGGCGCGCCACCGGCTCGCTCGCCAACCTGCGTGCACTGCCCTTCACCGCGGTCAAGATCGACGGCTCGTTCTGCCGTGGCGTGACCGAGGATCCCCGTGCCCGATCGATGGTGCTCGCCGTGGTACAGCTCGCGCATGCCTTCGACCTCGATGCGATCGCCACCCACGTCGAGTCCGACGCGGTGCGCAAGACCATCGTCGACCTCGGCGCGGATTTCGGTCAGGGTTTCCTGATCGGCCGGCCCTGCGCGCTCGCCGAGGCGCTCGGTGATCTGCCGCTGTACTCGTGCTTCTCGACCTCGACCGGACTGTTCGACCAGATCGTCGGCCGTTCCGCCGCGAGGGCCTAGCTGGCGGCGCCGACCGGGTGCGGCGTATGCTGCGCAACCGATGCGCTCCCACGCGAAACAGCTGCTGATACTCCTGGTCGGCATGGTGCTCGGCCTCGCGCTCGGTCTCGCGCATGACCTGCGGGCCGAACTGGCGCCGCTCGGTGCCGATCTGCCGTGGTCCGACGCGCACACGCTCGCTGATGTGCTCGAGCGGGTCGAACAGGACTACGTCGATCCGGTCGGTGACCATCGTCTGCTGCAGGCGGCGATCCGCGGCATGGTGGCCTCGCTCGATCCCTACTCCGAGTATCTCGATCGAGATGCCTATGCGCAGGTGAGGATCGACAGCTCCGGGGCCTACTCGGGCGTCGGACTCGAGGTCGCGATGCAGGAGGACCAGGCGGTGGTCGCAGCGGTGTTCGCCGGATCGCCCGCCGCTGCCGCCGGCATCGTACCCGGCGACGTGATCCAGTCCATCGACGGGATCGCGGTGACCAATGCGAGCCTTGCCGAGACCATCGATCGGCTGCGCGGTCGCGCGGGTTCGCTCGTGCGGATCGGTATCCTCCGCGGCCTGAGCCCGACGCCGCTGATGTTCTCGGTCAAACGCAGCCGCGTCGAATTGCGCAGCGTCCACTCGCTGCTGCTCGCGCCGGGCTATGGCTACTTGCGCATTGCCGAGTTCAGCGAGGCGACCGCGGGCGAGGCCAAGGCGGCGCTGCGCGATCTGATCGCCCGCAATCACGCGCCCCTGCGCGGCCTGGTGCTCGACCTGCGCGACAACCCGGGCGGCGTGCTCGAGGCCGCCGTGTCCGTGGCCGACGACTTCCTCGACGGCGGGGTGATCGTCACGGCGAAGGGCCGTACGCCGGATGCCAACTTCGAGATGGATGCGACCGCCGGCGATGCCCTGGTGGGCGCGCCCATCATCGCGCTGGTGAACGGCGGGTCGGCATCCGCCGCGGAAATCGTCGCCGGCGCCCTCCACGACCATCGCCGCGCGCTTCTGATGGGACAGAGGACCTTCGGTAAGGGGTCGGTGCAGACCGTGATCCCCCTGGCCGGCGGGCGCGCGCTGAAGCTCACCACCTCGCTCTACTACACGCCGTCGGGCAAGTCGATCAATCACATCGGGCTCGAACCCGACGTGGTGCTGCCGATGGACCCGCGCAGCGCAGCCGCCGGCGTGCCGATCCGCGATGCGGCGATCGCGGCCGATCCCGAGGTGCGCCGGGCGCTCGCCGAACTGCGGCTCGAAGCGGCGGCTCACCGCCCCGCACTGAGCGCCGCCCGGCATTAGGTCCGCGATGCGCAGCATCCGCTCGATCGAAATCCTCTGTCTGGCGCTCGCCGCGCTGGTGCTCGTCTGGTCGCGCGCCTTCGCGACCCATCTCTGGCCGATCATCGCCCTGCTCGGGGCATTCGCCGCGCTGATCGTCGCGTTCCGCTCGCGGCGTTTTCTCGCCGGCCGCTCCCGCATACGCCTGGTGACCGAGTCGTGGGCGATGCTCGCCTTCGTCACCGGCGTACTCTGGTTCACGGGAAAGTCCGACAGCGCGCTCGTCAACCTGTATCTGCTGCCCGTGATCCTGAGCGCGCTCACGCTCGGACGACTCGTGACCATGCTGCAGGTCGCGGCCGTCTGGCTGATCTACCTGCTGCTGGCGGCGGCGACCCCCGGGCTCGATCCCTGGACCCTCGCGTTCGCGAGCCGAGCGGTCGGCGTGCTCGCGCCGATCCTGCTGGTCGCCTATCTGAGCGCGACGCTCGCGGCCGACATCACCGAAGCGAGACAGCGCATCGAGACGCTCGCCCACAACGATCCGCTGACCGGGCTGTGGAACCTGCGCACCTTCAACGAGCATTGGCAACGGGAACATCAGATCCGCGAACGCCAGCGTGAACCCTATGCCCTGCTGATGATCGACGTGAATCAGCTCGAGCGGCTGAACCACGAATTCGGCCGAGAGGCGGGGGATCTGGCGCTCGCGACCGTGGCGACCTGTCTGCAGCGAAGCATCCGCAGCACCGACCGCGCCGCCCGCTACGGCGGCGACGAGTTCGCGGTGTTGCTGCCCGGTGCGGGCGCGGAGATGGCGGCCGCGGTCGTCAACCGGATCCGCAACAACGTCTACAAGACGACGCTCGACCTGCGCTCGCGCATGGTCCGGTGCACCGTGAGCATCGGCGTCGCGAACTTTCCCCAGGATGGCCGGGAATGGCGCGAGCTGCAGAGCGTCGCCGAGCACCAGATGTACCGCGACAAGGAGCTGCGCCGCCGGCCGGGGTCGGCCGAGACCGCGTGATGCCGATGGACACATTAGGGAAATCCGTGAATTGCGTCGCAAACCTCTTGCGATTCACTATTCGTTCGGTAAAGTGGGCGCACATTCTCAAGGATCGTCATGCCCATCGTTGAACACCTGCGGACGACCGCAGCCTGCGCCTCGTTCGCCGCGCTGATTCTCAGCGCCCCGCTCGCCGCGCACCCGCGGCACGTCGTTCACCACCCGCAAGGGCCCGGCGTGCGCTCCAACGCGGCGCTGGTCATCGACACGCAGAATTCGACCGTGCTCTACGCCAAGCATCCGGATCTCGTGCAGCCGATCGCCTCGATCACCAAACTCATGACGGCGCTGGTCGTGCTCGACGCCAAGCAGCCGCTCGATCAGCGCATCCGCATCACCTCCGTCGACCGGATCCACGGCAAGGGGTGGTATTCGCGGCTCGCCGTCGGCACGACGCTCAGCCGTCGCGACCTGATGCATCTCGCGCTGATGGCTTCCGAGAACCGGGCCGCGCGCACGCTCGCCGAGAACTATCCGGGCGGTCTGCCGGCGGCGATTCGTGCGATGAACGCCAAGGCCCGGGCGCTCGGCATGACGCACACGCATTTCGACGATCCGACCGGTCTGTCGAGCCACAACGTCTCGAGCCCCGAGGATCTGGCCAAGCTGGTGCTGGCCGCCTCGCGCAACCCGACCATCCGCGAGTTCTCCACCGCGCGCCACTTCACCGTGCGCGTGCGCCGCCGGCCGGTCGAATTCCGCACGACGGACCGTCTGGTCGCCAATCCGGCCTGGAAGATCATCGTCCAGAAGACCGGCTTCATCAACGAAGCCGGGCATTGCCTGGTCATGGAGACCGTGATCGGGGGCCGCCGGGTCGTGATGGTGCTGCTCGATTCGGTCGGCAAGTACACCCGGGTCGCCGACGCGGTGCGGGTACGGCGCTGGATCGAGCACGGCGGACTCGCCGAACGAGGCTCGCGGCTATCGATGCGCTAGCGGCGGGCGCCCTTCCCGCCTAGAAGCGCAAGGTCAGATGCGCGCCGAAGGTGCGCGGATCGCCGAGCTGCGTGAATACCTGGTTCGGAAAATCGGGCGGCACGTCGCCGAAGTAGAAGCCGCGCACCGTGTAGTTCTTGTCGAGCAGATTTCTCACCCACAGATTCACGTCGTAGCGGCCCCGGCGCCAGCCGACCTTGACGTTGGCGAGACCGTAGGGGTGGGATCGGGTCGGATTCGGCGGCAGATCGTAGTAGAAGCCGCCCATCCCGGTGATGTCGATGCGCGCATAGGGGCCGCGCGGGTCGCTCCACTCGGCGTCGAGCGCCGCCTGCCAGTCCGGGGCGTGCGCCAATGGGCGGTCGGGCAGCGTGATGCCGTTCTGCATGAACCCGTGGTAACGGGTCGCGAGCCAGGCGACCCTCGCCCCGAAACCCAGACGCCGGGTCGCACGCAGATGCAGGCTCGATTCGAGCCCCTCGGCCCAGCCCGACTGCGCGTTGCCGGTGTAATAGACGAAGGTGTTCGGATCGCCGGCGACCAGCTGCGTGCCGGTGCGCAGCTGAGGTGTCTGCCGGCGCATGAAGAAGGCGTCGGTGTCGCTGCGCCACCGTCCGTCGGCGCTCGCGAGCTTGTGGCCGATCTCGAAGTTCTGCAGCGATTCGGCGCGGAACAGCCGTTCGTCGGCGGGCAGGCCCTGGCTCAGATTGAACCCGCTCGCCTTGTAGCCGCGTGAAATCAGTGCGTAGAGGCGCTCGCCGGGATTCAGCTCGTAGCTGATCGAGGCGTGCCCGCCCCAGAGGTCGTCGGCCGGGGCGAACGCGTTCGAGAACGGTGGCGTGCCCGGGCTCGTGGTCAGGTCCGAGTACGAGGCCGTGTGACGCTCGCCGCGCAGTCCGACCGACCAGCGCCATCGCGACGCGATCCGCCCGTCGAGCTCGCCGTAGACCGCGCCGTTGCGCGCCCGGTAGCGGCTGGTGAGGAGCGAATCCGCGCTCGAGGAATATTGACCGATCGGGTCCACGTAGACGCCGAGGTTGGTATCGGAGAGACCTTCGCGAAGCTCGAACGCATAGACGCCGACGAGCCAGTCGAAGGACTTCCGGTGCCTCGACGCGAGGCGCAGCTCGAGACTGCGGGTCGAGCGGTCGCGGGCCTGGAATTCGCTGTAGCGATAGGTGTACGGCGACCAGAGCTGGGGATTGCCCCAGTCGCCGTCGTAGCCGTAACCGATCAGGGAGCGCGCGTAGGTCGCGATCGTGGTCAAGGTGCCGACGCGCCAGCCGCGCCAGCGGGCGCGCAGCGACACCCCGGTCGAGTGCTGCACGTCCACGCCGGGCTGGTCCGACTGCGTGGTGCGCGAGTTATCGATCGCCCAGGCGTCGTAGCCGTCGTTCAGCGCGACGTGCATGACCGACAAGTCCACATCGAGCCGGTCGTCGGGACGGTAGCGCCAGCGGCCGCGCACCGTGGTCTCGTCGCGGCCGTCGGTGTTGTTGCGGCCGAGATAGGCATTGCGATAGAAGCCATCGCTCACGTAGCGCTGGACCGCGAGACGAACGGCCGAATGCATCGTCTCCAGTGGACCGGTGAGCACCGCGCCGACCGAGCGCGTGCCGTAATCGCCGGCATCGAGCTCGATCCGGCCGCCGAACCGATCCGCGGGCGCGGCGCTGCGCACGTAGATCAGGCCCGCGAGGGCGCTGGCCCCGTACAGCGTCGCCTGCGGGCCGCGCAGTACCTCGATCCGATCCACGTCGAACAGCGTGGCTGCGGAACCCAGGCCGCTGAAATCGACGTCGTCGATCAGGAATCCGACGGAGGGGTTCGGCGCACCCTGGTACTGTTCGAGTTCGCCGATTCCGCGGATCTGGAAATAACGCGGCCTTTGCGTGTCGCCCGACCAGTTGAGATCGGGTACGAGCGCGAGGACATCCTCGAAGTGCTGCTGACCGGCGGCGCGCAGCGTGTGCTCATCGAGCACCGATGCGCTACCCGCGAGCGAGAGCTCGCGGACCCGGCGCAGGGTCGCGGTCACGACGATGGTGCGCAACTCGCCGGTGGCTCTAGTCTTCGGCCGGAGGGCCTGCGTCCGCGAGGCGCCGGCGGCCAGTGAGGGCGCCGCGCCGAGCGCGAGCGCAGCGGCCAAAGCCGCCTTCAACAATCGATTCACGCTCCCTCCGCCGGTATTAACCGGATCAGGTTCAATGGGTTCGCAGCTCGGTGCCCCAGTTGGCACCGCGCCCTGCGTCTCAGGCCCTTCGGGGAAGCGCTAGCTTCCCTCGAGGACCACCCCAGCTATGTGATGGGCAATCTAAACGAAGTGGGTGCGCTTTGCAGCAGGAATTCACACGAGCGCGCGTACGGCGCCGATCAGACCGCCGAGCAGCAGCACGGCCGTGGCGAGAAACGTGAGCCCGAAGCCGGGCCCGCGCTTCGCAGGATCGCGCGCATAGGAGATCCCGTAGAGCTCGCGGCCGGCGAGATAGACGAGACCGATCGCCGCCGCCCAGGCCGGATCCCAGTACCGGGCGAACAGGTAGATCGAGGGCAGAAAGGCGATCAGCTGTTCGAGGGTGTTCTGCTGGACGCGAAAGCGCCGCTCGAACAGTTCGTGTCCGACCACCGCGGGCGCCTTGACGCCGTAACGTTCCCGCGCCGCACCGACCTTGAAGCCGAACACGAGGTATTGGAGAACTGCGAGCGCAGTCACAATGTCGACATAAGCCATGGATGTTCCCCCGAGGATGGGCGATTCTAGCACTCCCAAACGTGCCGTCCTGCGACGACCCAGATGAGACATCCCGACCGCTCGGGTACGCGCGGCTATGCGTCCCTGGCCGAAATCGACGCGCCACCGGCGCGCGTCTGGCGTGCCCTCACCGATCCCGCGCTGGTCGGCATCTGGTCCGGTGCGCCGGCGCGGATCGACGCGCGCCTGGGCGGACTTTACCGTTTCGGCGCCGCGCCGAGACCGCGCGAGGCGCATATCGACGTGTTCGAGCCGAACCGCCGTCTGCGGCTGATCTACCTGCGCGACCCGATGCTGCCGCCGTGCGACAGCGCGATCGTCGACGACTTCCTGCTCGATGCCCGCAAGGGTCCCGGCAAGACTTCGCTGCGGCTGCTCGGTTCCGGCATTCCGGAAGCCGCCGCGTGGGATGCCTTCTACAAGCGGGTCCGCGTCGGCTGGGAACGCGGCCTCGCGCGCATCAAGGTCACGCTGGAGAATCCGCCCCGCCCCCGGCCGCCGGCCCGTCCGGCAGATCCGCCGCTCCCCGGGCTCGACTACTGATCCAGCCGGTCCGCTTCGGCCGAGCGCTTGATATCCTTCCCGGCCGGCCGCATCTTCTCCTCAATGACCTGCCGAATCGAGAGGCTCACATGCAGGGATTCCTGATTCGCGCCGCGATCGTCGCGCTCGGCCTGTGGTTGTCGACCAACTGGGTCGCCGGCGTGTCCATCGACGGACCGGCGACTCTCGTGCTTGCGGGGCTGCTGCTCGGCGTCGTCAATGCGGTGGTGCGGCCGGTGGCGATCCTGTTCACGCTGCCGATGACCATCTTCTCGTTGGGGCTGTTTCTGCTCGTCATCAACGCCGGCATGGTTGGCCTGGTCGCCTGGATGCTGCCGGGCATGCATGTGGCCGGCTTCTGGGCCGCGTTTTGGACCGCGCTCCTGGTGAGCCTGGTCAGCATGATCGGTTCCTGGTTCGTCGGGCCGCGAGGCCGGATTCAGGTGATCGTGCGCCGCGGCTGAAGCGATCGGCCCGGCGTGACCCGGCGCGATCGGGTGGTGAGCATCAGGACGCCGACGAAGACCACCAGCATGCCGGCGACTTGCGTACGCGAGAGCCTCTCGTGCATGAACTGCCAGCCGAGAAAGGTCGCGATCGCCGGATTGACGTAACTGTAGCTGCCGAGCACGGCCGGTGTCGCATTGAGCGCGAGCCAGCCGTAAGCCGAGTACGCGAAGCAGGAACTCACGAAAGTCAGATAGCCGAGCGAGATCAGACCGGGCAGAGACAGATGCCAGCGCGCGGTCTCGCCGCTCGCCAGACCGACCGCGAGCAGCATCGCGCCGCCGCAGATCATCTGGCCGGCGACGAACATCAGCGGTCCGAAACGCGTATCGACACTGCGGTAATAGAGCGTGCCGAGCGACCAGCAGAAACAGCCGGCCAGCACCCCGAGCTTCGCCGTGAGCGGCCCGGACGGCGAGCCCGCGGCCGGTGCGAGCATCAACGCGGTGCCGCAGAAGCCGACCAAGAGGCCGAGCATCGCGCGCGCCGACAGTGGGTGCCCGCGTCGACCGAGCGTGCCGAGGCCGGCGATCCACAAGGCCGACGTGCCGTTCAGCAGTGCGACTTCGTGCGAAGGGAGGAATTGCATCGACCAGATGCTGAGGCCGTTGCTCGCGAACACCATCGCGAGGCCGGCGATCAGCACGTGCCTGAACTCTCGGCCCGCGGGCCACGGCTGACCGAGCCAGAACCGGGCGACGAGGGCCAGCACGCCGCCGGCGGTGAGGAAACGCGCGCCGGCGAACAGGGCGGGCGGCAGGTTCTCCACACCGATCTTGGTGAACAGAAAACTCGAACCCCAGATGAGGTAGATGGCCGCCAGCGCGAGGGCGAGCTTCACGCGGCGTCGTGGATCGGCGTGCATCGGCACCGTGCGAGCGTCTTGCGGCGCGCTAGACCTGCGCTCCGGGCCCGCCTTCCTCCTTGGCGCGCGCGGCCAGCTTGTCCTTCAGCAGGATCCTGGCCATCACGATGCCGATCTCGTAGAGCACGTACATGGGCACCGCCATGAAGCTCTGCGAGACCGCATCCGGCGGCGTGAGGAACGCGGCGACGATGAACGCGCCGAGCAGGACGAAACCGCGGTTCTTCGTCAGGCTGGTGATCTTCACGAGCCCCGCCCAGACCAGCAGCACCGTCGCGATCGGCACCTCGAAGGCGGCGCCAAAGGCGAGCAGCAGCACCATCACGAAATCGAGGTAGCTGCCCATGTCGGTCATCATCATCACGCCCTTCGGCGTGGTGGCCACGAAGAAGCTCAGCATGACGGGAAACACGAAGTAGTAGGCGAAGGCCGCGCCGAGGTAGAACAACAGGACGCTCGAGACCAGCAGGGGGACGGCGAGTTTCTTCTCGTGACGGTACAGGCCGGGAGCGACGAACGCCCAGGCCTGGTAGAGCACGTAAGGCATGGCGAGCGCGAGCGCCGCGACCATCGCGAGCTTGAAAGGCACCATGAACGGCGCGACCACGCTGGTTGCGATCAGCGTCGAACCGGGCGGCAGGCGCCGGATCAGCGGTTTCGCGACGAACGTGAACAGCTGGTTCATGTAGGTCGCGGTCGGGATGAAACAGATGCCGACCGCCATCATCGCCTTCAGCAGGCGATCGCGCAGCTCCAACAGGTGGGATACCAGCGTGCCTTCGGCGAGATCCTCCGAAGGGGCCTCGGGTTCAGTCATCGGATCGCTTGGCGTTCGGCGGCAGGATGGTGTGCGTGGTATCGACGCTCGCCGGCGTCGCGGCGGGCGACGTGCCGGTGGGCGACGTGCCGGCGGGCGACGTGCCGGCGGGCGAAGTCGCCTCCGGCGTCGCGGCGGCCGTCGCCTCGGTGGCCGGCTCCGTCATTGCGGCTCCGGGCGCCGCCGCGGCGGTCGGCGCTCCGGGGGCTCCGGCGCGGGTGCGCTGGCGCATCAACTCCTCGGCGCTCACCTCGCGGTCGAGCTGCTCGCTCAGCTGGCGCGCCATGGCGCGGGCCCGCCCGAGAAAATTGCCGATCTGCCGGGCGACCTTGGGTAGCCGCTCCGGGCCCAACACGACCAGGGCGATCGCCGAGGTGAGCAGGATCTCAGAGAAACCGATGTCCAGCATCGGCTTCAGGCATTCGAGTTCGGCGGCACCTTGGTGCCCGAATCACCCTTCGCACCGGTCGCGAAATCCGCATCCTTTTCGTCGTGCTTGATCTGCTTGACCTGTTCCTGGCTCTCGCCCTCGTTCATCGCGTCCTTGAAGCCCTTGACCGCGGCACCGAGGTCCGAACCGATAGTGCGCAGGCGCTTGGTGCCGAACACGACCAACGCGATCGCCAGGATGACCAACAACATCTTTGAATCGAGCATTGCCTGTCTCCGGGCCGCGGCCGAATCGCCGGACCCTCAAACCCGTGGGACCCGATATCATACGCCAAAAGCGCCCGGACCGTCCGCGTCGTCGCCCCGCGACGTCAGCTTTCCAGCCAGATCGTGACGGGTCCGTCATTCGTGAGCGAGACCTGCATGTCGGCGCCGAACACGCCGCTTTCCACCCGTGGATGCGCCGCGCGAGCGAACGCCTCCAGAGCCGCGAAGAGCCGGCGCCCCTGCTCCGCCGGCGCCGCCCGCGAGAATCCCGGGCGCAACCCCTTCGCGGTGTCCGCGGCCAGCGTGAACTGCGGCACGAGCAGCAGGGAGCCGCCGGCCTGCACCAGGTCGAGGTTCATCCGATCCCGTTCGTCGGCGAAGATGCGGTAATGCAGCATGCGATCGAGCAGGCGTCGGGCCTTCGCCTCGTCGTCCGTCGGGCGGACGCCGATCAGCGCGAGCACCCCGGGGCCGATCTCGGCGCGCACCCCGCCTGCGATGCTGACGCGCGCCTCGGTGACCCGTTGCAGCAGGGCGATCACGGCGGGCCGGCCGCCTACTTCCGCCAGAGCGTCGGCGTGAACAGCACCAGCAGCGTGAACACCTCGAGGCGTCCCAGCAGCATCGCGATCGAGCACACCCAGGTCTGGAAGTCGCCGAGCACGCTGTAATTGCTGTCCGGTCCGACCAGGCCTAGGCCGGGCCCGGCGTTGTTGATGCAGGCGAGGATCGCCGAGAGCGAGGTCGTGAAGTCGAGACCGCTGGCGAGTTCCACGAAGATCAGCGTCACCGCGCTCATGAAATACAGGAACACGAAACCGAGCACGGCGAAGACCACCCGGTTGGCGATCACCACGCCGCCGACCTTCAGCGGACGCACCAGGTTCGGATGCACCAGGTGGTCGAGTTCGCGGTTCGCCTGCTTGGCGAGGATCAGCGTGCGGATCATCTTCACGCCGCCGCCGGTCGAGCCGGAGCTCGCCACGATGCAGGAGAGGAACAGCATCCACATCGGCGCGAACACGGGCCAGCGCGAGTAGTCCTGGGTGTGAAGCCCGCCGTCCACGGCGATCGACACCACGTTGAAGCTCGACTCGCGCAGCGCCGTGCCGAAACTCGCGTACGCGCCCTGATGGAACAGATACAGAGCGACCCCGAGCACGCTTGCGCCGAGCACCCCGAGCATCGCCTTCGCCTCCGAGTCCCGCAGGTAGGCGCGCAGTCCGCGCTGGCTCCACGCCTGGTAGTGGGTCGCGAAGTTCAGGGCGGCGAGCACCTGGAAGACGGTCAGCACCAGCTCGATCGGCAACGAATTGAAGTGGCCGACGCTGTCGTCGTAGGTCGAGAACCCGCCCAGCGAGAGCGCCGAGAGGCCGTGACAGACCGCATCGAACCAGTCCATGCCGACCAGGCGCAGCGACAGCACGCAGGCCAGGGTGAGACCGGCGTATACCGACCAGAGGAGCTTGGCCGTCTGGCCGATCCGCGGCGTGAGCTTGGAGTCCTTCATCGGGCCCGGCATCTCGGCCCGGTAGATCTGCATGCCGCCGACCCCGAGCATCGGTAGGATCGCCACCGCCAGCACGATGATGCCCATGCCGCCGAGCCAGCTGAGCAGATGCCGCCACAGGTTGATCGAGCGCGGCAGGTACTGCAGGCCCGAGAGCACCGTGCCGCCGGTCGTGGTGAGGCCGGAAGCGGCTTCGAAGTAGGCGTGCGTGAAGTCGATCGGCAGGTAGTGCCAGAGCGGGAAGCCCGCGACCGCCGGCAGCGCGACCCAGGTCAGAGCGACGAGCAGCAGCCCGTCGCGGGTCTTCAGCTCGCGCTTGTAGCGGCGCGTCGCGAGCCACAGCAGCGCGCCGATCGTGAACGTCGCCGCCGCCGACAGCACGAAGGACCAGAGAGCGAGATCCATTCCCCAGATCGCGAGCACCAGCGGCGCGAGCATGGTCGCCGCGAATCCCATGATCACCAGCGCGAAGACGTGCGCAACCGGGAGGATGATCTGTTTCACAGGAACGCGGCGGAGCCCTGGAAGAGTTTCTCCACCGCTTCCATGTGGCGGCGGTCGGTCAGGAACAGGATCAGGTGATCGTCGGGCTGCACGGTGGTGTCGTGATGGGCGATGATCACGTCCTCGCCGCGCACCACCGCGCCGAGCGTCGTGCCCTCGGGCAGGGGGATCTCCTCGACGCGCCGGCCGATGACCTTGGAGCTGTCCGCGTCGCCGTGCACGACGACCTCGAGAGCCTCGGCCGCGCCGCGCCGCAGCGCGTGCACGCGCACCACGTCGCCGTGGCGCACGTGCGCGAGAAGCGAGCCGATCGTGACCGTCTGGGGGGATATCGCGATGTCGATCGAGCCGCTCTCGATCAACTCCGAATAGGAGGGCTTGTTGATCAGCGCCATCACCTTGTGCGCGCCGAGCCTCTTGGCGAGCATCGCCGAGAGGATGTTCGCTTCCTCTGAATTGGTCAGCGCCGCGAACACGTCGGCGCTGTCGATGTTCTCCTCGAGCAGAAGGTCCTCGTCGGCCGCATCGCCGTGCAGTACCGTGGTGCTCTTCAGCTTCTCGGAGACCCGACGAGCGCGCTTGACGTCGCGCTCGATGAGCTTCACCTGGTTCTTGTCCTCGAGCTCGCTCGCGAGGCGATAGCCGATGTTGCCGCCACCGGCGATCACCACGCGCCGCGCCGGCGCCTCCTCGCGACGCATCTCGCGCATCACCGCGCGGATGTCCTTGCGGGCGGCCAGGAAGAACACCTCGTCGCCGTCCTCGATGACGGTGCCGCCCTCCGGCTTCACGCTGCGCCCGGA
>JAGWPY010000234.1 GCA_028870275.1 Gammaproteobacteria bacterium
CCGGCGTACTGATCGACGTCGTCGAAACTGCCGCGGCCGGTGGGTGCCGGCGCACCGGCCGGCGCGACCACCGGTTGCAGCAGGATCTCCTCGAGGTAGCTCTGCGCGATCGCGATCTCCTGTTGGCGGATCATCGCGTCGGCGCCCCGCGAGGTGATCGCCGACATGGCGCCGAGCACCGCCGCCGCGGCGATTGCGATGATCGTGATCGCGACCACGAGCTCGATCAGCGTCAGGCCGCGCTGCGGGCCACGTGCCGGACCCGGTAGGCCTGTCATGGGGCGCTCACCGTGACCAGCCCGCTGACCGGGTCGATCTGGACGGTCTCGCCGCCGACCGCGATGCTCGAAGCGGGCGCACTCGACAGCGCCCCGCTGCCGTCGAATACGAACGCGCCGGTCGGTGCGGCGCTCGTGCCGGCGGGGTTCTGACCCGCGACCGCGACTCCGTCGAGGCCGAGGACGGGTTGGCTCCAGGTGGTGTCCTGTGGGTTGCAGGCATTGCCGGCCGGCGCCTGCTGCATCACCGCATAGCCGGTCGCGCTCAGCTCGAGCTCTGCCGGGCAATCGCTCGCGACCGCCGCCTTCTGCGCCGAGCGCAGCGCCGCGGCGAGCGCATCGGCGTAGCCGCGGTGAGCGAAGGTGTCCGGATCGAAGAAACGAGGACCCGCCACCGCCGCGAGGATCGCGGCGATCACGATCACCAATACGAGCTCGATCAGGGTGAAACCCCGCGAGTTCGCGCCTGTCGGTGCGCTGCTGAAAGTCATCCGTGCACTTCCTGTCTGCCCCGCATATCGGCCGGATCGCGCCGAACTGGAGCGTCGCGGCGCTCCGCGGGACCCTTCCGCGCACCCGCCGATCCTGATTGAATGCGCGCATGACCCGCGATCCACCGCGCGCGCGCTCGGCGCGCTTCGATGCCGCCTACTTCCGCCGCCATTACACCGATCCGCGCACACGGGTGACGACGCCGCTCGAGATGAGGGGCCGCGCCGCACTGATCCTCGCGGCGATGCGCCAGGCCGGATTGCCCGTGCACAGCATCCTCGATGCCGGCTGCGGCGTCGGTTGGCTACGAGCGCCGTTCGCCGAACTGGTGCCGCGCGCGAGCTACACGGGTCTCGAGTACAGCGAGTATCTGTGCCGGCGCTACGGCTGGATCCAGGGCTCGGCCGTCGACTATGCGCCCGCGCGGCGTTTCGACCTCGTGGTCTGCTACGACGTGCTGCAGTACCTCGAGGAGCGCGCGGCGGCCCGCGCGCTCGCCAATCTGGCGCGGCTCGCCCGCTATGGGCTCTACCTGAGCGCACTGACTCTCGAGGACTGGCGCGAGAACTGCGAGCAGAGCCTCACGGACGGCGAGGTTCACCTGCGGCCGGCCGAATGGTACCGGCGGCGCCTCGCGCGCACCTGCCGTCACCTCGGTTTCGGGATCTGGGCGCCGAAGTCGGTGCGACCGATCCTCTGGGAGCTCGAGCGCCCGGCGAATTCGACTAGCGGTGCGCGAGGACCCAGTCGACCAGCGCCTGATGCACGCGCTCGGCCGCGCCGGTCGCGACCCGCGGGTCGTTGATCATGGAGACGAGCACGTAGGTTTGGCCGTGGGTGGTCACGTAGCCGGCCACCGCGCTCGCATCGTCGATGTGCCCGGTCTTCAGGCGCACGGCGCCGGGAGGGGTCTCGCGCAGGTGCTCGCGCAGTGTGCCGTCGATGCCCGCGAGCGGCAGCGACGCGAGGAATTCAGGCGCGTAGCGGCCGTGGTAGGCCGTGCGCAGGAGCGCGGCCAGGGTCTCGGCCGAGACCCGCGTTCGGCGCGACAGGCCGGAGCCATTGTCGAGGACCAGACCGTCGAGTGGAATCGCCCGCGCGCGGGCCCAGTCCTCGACGGCGGCGACGCCCTTGGCGAGTGTCGCCGGCGCGCCGAAGCGCGCGGCGCCGAGCGCCAGGAAGATCTCGCGGGCCATCAGGTTGTTGCTGTACTTGTCGGTGAGCTTGACGAGGTCGGCGAGCGGCGCCGACTCGAAATCCAGCAGGGTTCCGGCGCCCGGCGGCGTGGCGCCGATCCGCAGGCCGCCGCGGATCCGGCCACCCAGTTCGCGCCAGAGCGCGGCGAAGGTGCCGAACGCATATTGCGGCGCGCG
This sequence comes from Gammaproteobacteria bacterium, assembly GCA_028870275.1. Classification (GTDB taxonomy): domain Bacteria; phylum Pseudomonadota; class Gammaproteobacteria; order Steroidobacterales; family Steroidobacteraceae; genus Bog-1198. Next base: position 2,144 of record JAGWPY010000234.1, read on the forward strand.
CATGACCGCGTGGGTGATCTCGATCGGCTTGCATCGCGCCGACAGGGTGCCGCTGAAGACCACGTGGTCGCGCGCGGCCGAGGCGACCGCGTAGTCGATCCGGTCGCCGGCGCCGCTGCAGCGTCCGCCGATCAGGCGGATCCGGTCGTCGATGCGAAAGTTGACGGGCCAGGGAATCGCGCTGACCCGGACGCGCTGGGTGCGCGGATCCGCGACGATGCGAAAGTCGATGGACTGGAAGTTCACCATCAACGCGTTCGGCAGCACGTTGTAGGGGCGGTTCGGGTGGCCATCGAAGGCGGCCGGGTCCGCCGCGGGCAGGGAGTAGGCGTGATCGTCGATGACCACGTCGCCGCGGATCGTACGCAGGCCGGTCGCGCGCAATTCGGCGGCGAACCGCCACCAGCGCTCCAGGGTCAGATACGGGTCGCCCCCGCCCTGCAGATACAGATCGCCGTGCAGCACCCCGGCCGCGATCGGCGCCGAGGTCCTTGCCCGGGTGTGAAACGTGTAGGCGGGTCCGAGCTCATCCAGGGCCGCGTAGGTCGTCAGCAGCTTGATCGTCGAGCCGGGCGCGCGCGCGACCCGCGCATGACGGGCGAGCAGCACTCGGCCGTCGGCGACGTCCTGCACGAGGTAGCTGACCGCCGCGTCGGGCAACGCGCCCTGTTCGATGACCCGTTCGACCGAGGGAGCGGTGTCCGGCTCGGCGAGCGCAATGGTGGAGGCATGGAGTCCGATCAGGCAAAGTAGCAGGAAGGGGCGCATCGACCGTCGCTCACCGGGTCCTAATATCGTGGATTTGGCCGATCATACCGCAGCGCAGAGGCTCATCGGCGCAGGGGAGGTCTGCACCCTGCCTGGAGGGGTGCTCTGCGTACGGGCGAGGCCGCCCGAACGTTGGCGACTGTACCAGCGCGCGCCAGGCGCGGGCGGCGAAGCGAGTGCGGGTTTCGCTCTGCTGCACGAGCCGCTGCCCGACCTGTATGACGAGCTGCCGCTCGGAACCTACGATCCGGCGACCGAACGCTTCTGGCGACGCGTGATGCGCATCGCGCGTCTGCCCGGCGGGCCCTGGCTGATCGGCCTTCTGGCGCGCCGCGGTCGGTAATCTGCGACAGGGATCAAGGATCGATTGCGCACAATGGCGCAGATTGGCCGAGGCCAGGATCCGTAGGGCCCTCCCCCGTGGCCGACCGCTGCGATGTCCGTCAGGAAGACGACCGTGCCAGAATCGACGATCACCACTCGGACCGCTACGGTCCCTGAGAGCGCTGCCGCCGAAGCGACCTTCGAGGCGTACGGGCGTTTGCTGAAGCTGCTGTTGCCGAGTCTGCGCGGCCTGTGTCTCGAGGACGCCCACGGAGAGCTGCTCTGGGCCTCGCCGGAGTGGAGCGCGACCGAAACTTCCGGCCTGGTCGCCCAGGCTCTGGCGGCGAGCGGCGCGGCGGACGCACACGGCATGCCCGCGGCGGCGATGCGCACGGTCGATGCGGATCTGGCCATCTACGCGTTCGCCCTGACCGATGGCGGCGGCCAGGCACAGGGCGCGGCGCTGGTCGCGCTCGCCCCCTGCGGATCGCGCACCGAGCCCCGTCCCCTGCAGTACGTCGCGGCACTGCTCGCTCCGGCGCTCGTTTGCCTGGGGAGCGAACTCGGGTTACGCGCGCGGCTCGGGGCGCGACCACCCCTCGCCCCGCGCAAGGCCGACCGGGTCGCGGCGCTCGCCTCCGCGACGCCAGCCGCCGCTGCCGATCCGGCCACGGGCCTCGGCGAGCTCGCGGCCGAACTCGATGCGCTCGCGCCGGCCGCCGGCGCGGATGCCTTCGATGCCCACCTGGACCTCGCGATGCGCCACGCTCAGGCGACGCTCGCGGCGCTCTGGGTGCCCGAGCGGCGCATCGATCGCACCCGCACCCGCAGCGGCCAGGCTCTCGCTCCGACCGCCCTGGAGCGCACCCGCCACCACCTGGTCGCCTGGATGCAGCTGCAGCAGCGCACGATCCTGGTGAATCGCATCAGCGCCACCGTGAGTGCCGAGGCCGCGCCCCACAAGATTCTCGCCTGTCCGATCCTGCGCTCGTCCGGCCGTGTGACCGGCGTGCTTGCGCTGTTCAATCCGCCGGCCGCAGCCGATTTCGGCGCGGCCCAGGTGGCGGTGGCCGAGGCGGTCGCCCGGCGACTGTCGGCGGCGATCGACGCGCAGTACGATGCACGCACCGGGCTACTGGTACGCGAATCCTTCGAGCGACGCGTGCAGAAGCTGTGCCTCGGCGGCGCGGCCGGCGAGACGCACGCCCTGCTCTACCTGGACGTCGATCGCCTCCAGTCCTGCAACGACTCGTTCGGTCTACATGTCGGCGACGAGGTGATCGCGGCCGTCGCCGCGACGCTTGCCGCGACGCTGCCCGCGGACGCGCTCTGCGCGCACCTGTCCGGCGATCGCTTCGTCGCATTGCTGCCGGCGACCTCGGCCGCGGCCGCCGAGGCCAGCGCCGACCGATTGCGTGAGGCGCTCGCGGCGCGCGCCATCACGGGCCTGCCGCCGGGTGCGTCCACGCCGACGGCGAGCATCGGTCTCGCCATGCTCGCGCCATCGACCGATCCGCTCGGGCACGCGCTCGCGGCGGCCGAGGCGGCCTGCAAGCGCGCAAAAGCCGCGGGCGGCAATCGTACCGAATCCCATCGGCACCTGGCCGGGAGCGAGGAGACGCGGCGTGGCGAGGCGGCCATCGCCGCGGCGTTGCGTCATGCGCTCGCCGAAAATGCGCTGCGCCTCGATGCGCAACCGATCCTGCCCCTGCGCGGCAGCTATGGCGGACCGCGGTTCGAATTGCTGTTGCGCCTGCCCGGTGCGCAGGGCGAGACGATCGCCCCGGGCAAGTTCCTGCCCGTTGCGCGGGCGCACGGACTCATCGGCGCGATCGATCGCTGGGTCGTCGGCCGCGCCTGTGCCTTGCTCGGCCGCCATGCGGCCACGGTCGGCGAGGAACGCGCCCAGTTCTTCGTGAACCTCGCACACGAGTCCCTGCTCGACGAGTCATTCCCCGAACACGTCGCGACTCAGCTCGCCGCGCATGCCGTGCCGGAAGGCGCGCTCGGCTTCGAGATCGCCGAATCGGTCGCGGCCGTCGCGCCGGCGGCCGTGAGACACACGATCGAGTCGCTCGCGAGCCTCGGCTGCCACTGCGCGCTCGACGGCTTCGGCGCCGGCGCCCGTACGCTCGCGGACCTTCCCGATCTCATGGTCGATACCTTGAAGATCGATGGGCGGATCGTCCGCGAATCGCTGGTCGAGCCGCGCGCGGCGACGATGATCAAGGCGATCGCCCAGCTGGCGACGGTGATGCGTCTGCGCACGGTCGCCGAACACGTCGAGACCGATGCCCTGCGCATCCGGCTGGCGGATCTAGGCGTCGACTACGGCCAGGGATTCGCGATGGCCCAGCCGCAACGCTTCGAGGAACTTCTTCAGGATCTCGCCGTGTTCGAGGCCTGCGTGGGACCCTGGGCGAATCTGCCGGTCGCGGCCGGCTCCTGAAGGCCCGCCTCCCCCTTGTAATCCGGCTCGGCTTCGGGCAAACAATAGCGCCCGAAGCCCGCGGGCGTTCCGAGGTTGAGCCGGATCATGACGACTGCAAACCATCCGCCGATGCTCGCGCCCGAGCTCAGTGTAGAGACCTGGTTCAACACGGATCGGCCGCCGACGCTCGCCGCGTTGCGCGGACGGGTCGTGGTGCTGTGCGCTTTCCAGGCTCTTTGTCCCAAGTCCGTGGCGATCGGCGTGCCGCAGGCGCAGCGCATCCACGAGACCTTCGAACCGAGCGACGTGGCCGTGCTCGGCCTGCATGCGACCTTCGAGCATCACGCGGCGATCACGAGACCGGTGATCGAGGCCTTCATCCAGGAATATCGTCTGCGTTTTCCGGTTGCGATCGACGCGCCGAGCGACCGCGGGCCGATCCCGCAGACCATGGATCGATTGCGGATGAGGGGTACACCGAGCCTGGTGCTGATCGATCGGTTCGGGGTGATCCGCAAGCACGCGTTCGGCGCGGTCGACGACCTGCGGATCGGCGCCGAGATCGGCGCTCTGGCCGCGGAGCGCATGGCCGTGGAACTGGCGCGCACATCGGCGGCCTGATCCGCCGTACAGAGGGTCAGCCGCGCAGAGGGTCAACGACGGGACAACGCCACCAGGGCGGCGACCGCGACCGCCGCCGCCGCGGTGAGCAGCGCGATCCAGGCGATCCGACGGCGTCCCGCGACTTCCACCGGCCCCGGCCGGGGCCTGATCGAGCGGCGTTCGCAGTGGCGTTTCACAGCGGCGTCCGCGAACGAGCGCGCGCGGCCGGGCGATACCGGCTTGTGCAGGAATCGGTAGGCCGTGCCGTCGCTGAGCAGCGCCGCCATGGCGCTCTCGGCCTCGCGGCTGCCGGCGAGCACGACCACGAGGTCCGGAAACTGCCGTTTGAGCTCGATCGCGAACGCGTTCCGATCGCCGACGATCGTGGCGACGTCGAGTACCAGAATGCCGACGTCGCCGGCGAGGAGGAGGTCGGCCGCCTTGTCCGCCGAAGGCACGTGCCAGACCCGCCGGGCGCGTCCGGCCGCGGCTCGCAGAGTCTGCAGCAACTCGGCGTCCCGGGTGACGACGATCAGTTCGACGATTTCGCTGGCAAGGCTGCTGTCGGCGGCGGTTCGGGCGTCGCTATGCACTTCGATCGCGGGCAACTCGGATTCCTCGGGGCCGGGTACATCGGACGCCATCGCGCAGCGCCCGCATTGCTACGATACCCGGTGAATGCCGCGAGAGGACGCTCCGACGGCCGGTTTGCCTCGAATCTGCGATCCATCGCACATCGGGCCCCGACTCTAGAGCCCGCGCGCCGCCGCGGCGAGCGCCGCCGCCAGGCGAGCGGCCCAGGCGTCCTGACCCGCCGCATCGGCGATCAGATCCTGCCGCACCTCGATCTCGACGTGCGGCAATCGGCGCTTTTCGCCATATTCCGGGATCGCGTAGTCGCTCTCGTCGCTGACCGCGTAGGGCTCGTTCTCACCCACGCAGATCCCGGGATCCGCCCGCAGTTCGTGCAGCAGGGCGGCGGCGAGACGTGCGTCCCGCTGGTAGAGCACGCCGATGTGCCATGGTCTTGCCATCCCGAGAAAGACCGGCGTGAAACTGTGCATGGAGACGAGCAGCGTGCTGCGGCCGGCCGCGGCGCGTCGGTCGAGCAGTTCGACGATGCGCGCGTGGTAGGGCGCGAATATCTCGCGTTCCCGCCTTTGCCTCCCGGCCGCGTCGATCGTGGCATTGCCGGGGATCGTCGTGCGTTCGCTGAGCGTGACGATCGAGGTCGGCACGCCGGGTGGCCGGTTGCAGTCGATCACCAGGCGCGAATAGGTCTGCAGCACCGCGCAGGCGTCGAACGCGACCGAGAGCCGCCGCGTGAGCTCCGCCGCGCCGATATCCCAGGCGATGTGTCGCTCGAGATCGCCGGGTTCGAGCCCGAGCGTGCCGAGCGCGCGCGGCAAACGTGCGCCCGCGTGGTCGCAGACGATGAAGAAGGCCGACGATCCGCTCTCGTTCAGCACCTCGACCGCGGGCGGCTCGTCCTCTGCGAGCAGCCGGGCGCCGGGCCCTGGCATACTCACGGCGAGCGCGCGCCGCGCTCGGCGCCCGGAGTCCGACGATGCCGCCCGTCACCGAATCGCCTACGGCACGCCTGCACCCGGACGGCCGCCGCCGCTGCGCCTGGTGCAGCGAGGATCGCCTGTACGTCGACTACCATGACCAAGAATGGGGTGTGGCGTTGCATGATGAGCGCCGCCTGTTCGAAATGCTCTGCCTGGAGGGCGCGCAGGCGGGGCTCTCCTGGATCACGATCCTGCGCAAGCGGGAGCACTATCGTCGCGCCTTCGACGGCTTCGATCCGCAGCGGATCGCCGTCTATGGCAGGCGCGAGCGGGCGCGACTGCTGCGCGACCCCGGAATCGTGCGCAACCGGCTGAAGATCGAGGCATTCATCGCCAACGCCCGCGCCTATCTCGACCTGCGCGAGGCCGGCGGCACGCTCGACGGGTTGTTGTGGGGGTTCACCGGCGGCCGGGTGCTGCGTCGCCGACCCTGGCGGCTGCGCGAACTGGCGACGTCGACCGCCGAAAGCGAGGCGATGAGCCGCGAACTCAAGGCCCGCGGGTTCCGCTTCGTCGGCTCGACCATCTGCCACGCCCTGATGCAGGCGATCGGGATCCTCGACGAGCATCAACGCAACTGCTGGAGGGCTCATCGCCCGCATGATCGCACCTAGTTGCCGCATGCGCTAAGGCAGTTTCAGGTGCAGCGGTTCCGGAGGCGCGGGCGGCGGAGTTGGCGGCGGCGGCGGGGGCGGTGGGTCGAGCGGCATGCCGTGTTCGCGCAGCACGGCCATGATCACGTCCTCCTGGCGCGCGAGCGAGCGCATGCGCGCGATGCGCCAGCGCGCATGGGCGTTGCGGAGCCAGGGAAGCAGGGGTTTGTCGAACCCGGCGGCGGTCTCGACCCGCCACTCGAGCACCCGTCGCCGTTCGCCGAGCGAGCGAAACTCGCGCCCGTCGGCTCGGGCGTAGCGCTGGTCGATCGCGATGCCGGTGAGCTGCGCGCTGATGGTGTCGCCAGCCTCGAGCAGCCGCGCGACGGTCTCGCAGGCCGAATGCCGAGCGCCGCCGGCTTTCGCGCCCCGGCAAGCCTCCAGCAGCGAGGCCAGCCGCGGGACGACGCGGGCGGCCGCGATGCGCTCGGCGAGCGCGAGACGGTTGGCATCGGAATCGATCGGGCCGGCGCGGACATCTCCGGCGGCCTTCGCGAGCGCATCGACCATCATCACCACGATGCGGTTCCAGTAGAAATCAAATCCGTTCGACTTCGCCATGTGCGCGAGCGCTCGATCGGTCTCGACCTCGTCGCCGTCGCGCATGCCGGAGTCGATCACCGGCAGCCAGGCCGCGCCGTTGCCCGGATCGAGCCAGCGCAGTTCGGTCGCGTCGCCACGCAGATCGCAGCCCGGCGACTGCGCGCAGAGGCGCAGCGCCACCCAGGCGACCGCGGCGTCTTGTGGTGCGAGCGCCGTGGCGCGGTTGGCCAGGTCGAGCTCGAGAGGACCATCGGCGAGCAGCGCCGCCGTGGCGAGCGCATGCGCATCGCCGCGTGCCTGCAGCGCCGCCACCACGGCGTCGCGCCACGGCTTCTCATGCGCCTGCGCCGCGGGCCGGGCGGGCGAGGCCGGGCAAGGCGCCGCGGGCCAAGCGCCGAACGCGAGCACGCCGAGCAGGGCGATACCGGCCCGGCGGCGGCGTGGCGGCCGGCGGGTGGACGCGTCGCGGAAGCTGGGGGCGTGCCGATCCACGATCGAACGGAGGGGGTCAGATGCCGCGCGTACGCGCGCCGCTTGCGGTGAGACCCGCAGTGATCGCCAGGCGCATCGCGTCCTCGACCGGGATGTCGATCGGTTCGAGCAGGCGGCGGGGCAGATAGACGGTATAGCCGCCGAACGCGTAGCTCATCGGGAAATAGACCGCGACCCAGTCCGCCCCGCCGTGCGCGAGGAGCGCCTCCGGGACGTCCTCACGGGTCACGAAGCCGATCGCCCGCGCTTCGCCGAAGCGAGCGAGAACCACGCGCTGCAGGTCGCGTTTCTCGCCACTGCCCGACGGCAGCAGGCTGACGACGTCGCGGAAGCCGCCATAGAGGGTCTTCACGAGCGGTATCCGCCCCAGGAGATCGTCCCAGTAGCGCAGCACGAGCCGACCGGCGTAGGCGTTCATCAGGCTGCCGACTCCAAGCAGCACGAGGAATCCGGCGAGGAGGCCGAGTCCCGGCCAGTAATGCGCGGGACTGACCAGGTCGAGCGCGATCAGCAGGCGGTGCAACATCACCTCGAGCGAGTGGACGGCCCACCAGATCACGTAAACGGTGAGCGCCACGGGCAGCACCGTCACGAGTCCTCGCATGGTCAGCGCGAATATCTTCTTCATCGTCCCCATCGTCGTCCGGAAGCGTTCAAGGCGGATCGATCGCGCAGTACTGTGCGGGCTTGCGCGGATAGGCCGCGAGCAGGGTCAGGGCCCGGGCGCGCGGCTCCCAGACGAAGTATTGCGTGACGATCACTCCGTCACGCCATCTCGTCACGCTGAGCAACCGGCTGTCGCGGCGGAAGAGCACGGCCTCCGCCGTCCGGCAGGGGAGCGAATCGTCGATGGCTCCAAGCTCGGGCGGTTCGACGATCTCCGCCTTGCCGGAGTCTATCAGGAGAACGCGCAAACAATGGCTTCCGCAATGCGCCACCAGCACCGTGAGCCCGCCGGCGAAATTCGCTCCCGCCGCGAGCACGTCGCGCGCGCGCCGACGGTCCGCGGGCGAGAGATGCAGCGCGCCGAGGCGCGGGCGCGCGCGGGCCGCCTCTGGCGAAGGATCCGCCGCAACGGGATATTCGGAAAAGTGCGGAGCGCCGCGCGGCTCCGGGCCCGGTGTCGCCGCGATGCCGCGGATCCGATCGAGCGCGTCCGCATCGGCATCGCTCAGAGACCAGTCGTCGATCGTCACGGTCGCGCGGCGCGCTCCGGGGCCGATCACCACGGTGCGCAGACTGTGATCCGCACAAGGGGTCGTCAGAGGCTTCGCCGCCACCGAATCGCATTGCGTATATGCGCCGTACACGTCCGGAGCGCCCGGGTCGCTCGGCGCTGCGAAGACCAGGTAGCGGCCGGCGGGTACTTCGATCCGAAAATCGCGCCGCGAGGCCTGGATCGCCGCATTGCGCAGGCGGGCGGCGTCGAGCGAATACACGTAGACCGTGACCGGCGGCGCGTCGTCGCCCGGAAAGCCGATCCGGCCGTCGATCACGGCCGCCTGCGCGGCCGCCGCGCTGGACAGCGCGAAGGCGAGCGCCGCGAGGCGATGGGTGCATCTCGAGAACAAAGGAAGAGAACTCCCGTGAACCTGAACGGTTCGCGTCGTACATATGGTAGCGGCGCCTTGCCGCGAGAGCCACCGTCCGACGATGGTTCAGCTCCGCGGCAGCAGGAACGCCTGGCCGCGGTAGTCGAGTTCGACGCCGTCCGGCCGGATTCGCCGCAGCAGAGGGCCCTCGCGCAGCCGCATGCCCTCGACGTAGCGTCGGCCGTTGATGAACACGAAGCGCTGCGCCGGATCGGTCGAATAGACGTGCACGTCGAGGTGCAGCGGCGGCAGCGATTCGCCGTCGCCGAAGCGCATTTGCGCGAGCGTCGGCAACGCGGCGAAACTCGGCGCACCGGCCGTCGCGGACCCTCCCGCCCCGCCCGCCCCGCCCGCTCGGGGCGCGGCCGGTGGCGCCGCCGCC
>JAGWPY010000235.1 GCA_028870275.1 Gammaproteobacteria bacterium
GTGCCAGCCGCCGGCGCCGCGCCGCCGGCCGCGGCGCGGTTCTCCAGCTTGGTCAGGCGCGCATCCAGATCGGCATAGAGGTCGTGATCGCGACGCTGGTTCTGGTCGATCTCATGACGCATCTGGTCGACCGAGTCGTGCACCGAGCGCAGGTCGGCTCGCGCGGCCTCGATCTGGTTGGCGATCTGCAGAAGGCTGCGGTTCTGGACCACCCGTTCGATACGCGTCAGCCGCGCATCGAGATCGTTCAGCTTGAGCTGGACCGGGTCCGGCTGAGGGGGCGCAGTCGCGCAGCCGGCGAGCGCGGCAACGCCCAGAGCGGCGAGGGCCAGGCCGGCTGCGCGCGCGCTCACGGCTGGTACACCAGATCGACGCGGCGGTTCTTCGCCCACGCCGTCTCGTCGTTGCCCTCGACCGCCGGACGCTCGGCGCCGTAGCTCACGGTGGTGATCTGCGAGTCGGCGACTCCCTGCAGCATCAGCGCCTGGCGCACGGCCTGCGCGCGCCGTTCACCGAGACCGATGTTGTACTCGCGGCTGCCGCGATCGTCGGTGTTGCCCTCGAGACGCACCTTGAGACCGGGGTGCGCGCTCAGCGTCTTCGCGTAGTTGGTCACGATGCCGTCGTACTGGGACTTGATCTCGGATTTGTCGAAATCGAAGTAGATCGTGCGCTCATCGAGCGGCGCATCGTTGCCCGACTGGGCGAGCGCGGCGAGCTGCGCCGGCGTGTCGGCGCCGAGCGGCGTCATCGACGTGCCGCCGCTGCCGGTGCCGCCGGTGGTCGCGGCCGGATTCGCAGGCACGGCGGTCGCCGCGGTCGGCTGTTCCTTGACCGCCGATTTGCCGTGGCAGGCGGCGAGCAGCAGCGCGCCGGTCAGCATCAAACTCATCGCCATCGTCCGTTTCATGATTCGCTCCGTCGTTGTTTCAAGGATCCGGTCGTTTCAAAAATCCCCGCAGGACCCGCGCGCTCGCCGGCCCGCCGCGTGGCGGCCCGTCGCGCGGCGGCCCTCACTCGCTGCCGAACGGCCCCCACACGGGCTCCTGCACCTCGCCTTCAGGCGAGGCAAGCGTCTGCTGGACGCGCCCGTCGGTGCTCACGAGGGCGAGCACACCGCGGCCGCCGACATGGGTCGCGTAGATGATCTCGGCGCCGTTAGGCGCATAGCTCGGCGACTCGTCCGAGCGGCCGTGCGTGAGCACTTGCATGTCTCCGTTGTGGGCAAGATCGAGCGTCGCGATCCGGTAGGCACCGCCGACCCCGGTCACGACCGCAAGGTGCGTACCGTCCGGCGAGAGCCGCGGCCGCGCATTATACGAGTCCTGAAAGGAAATGCGGCGCGCGCCGCGGCTGCCGAGCCGCAGCGATTTCTCGAAGATCTGCGGTCCGCCGTCCCGGTCGGACGTGAAATACAGGCTCCGCCCGTCGAGAGACCACTGCGGCTCGGTGTCGATCCCGGGGTCGTGCGTGACCCGGGTGAGCGCGCGGGTGGCGAGGTCGAGCAGGTAGATGTCCAGATTGCCGGCGCGGTTCGACAGCGTGACGGCGAGCTCGCGCCCATCGGGCGACCAGGCCGGCGCCTGATTCACGCCCGCGGACGCCGAGACACGCACCCGCGCCCCGTTCTTCAGGGTCTGCACGTAGATCGACGGAAGCTTGTCCTCGAAGGACACGTAGGCGAGCTTCTGGCCGTCGGGCGACCAGGCGGGCGACATCAGCGGCTGGCTCGACTGCATCACGACGTGGGGATCCTCGCCGTCCGCGTCCGCGACGATCAGCTGATAGGTGCGGTGCGGCACCTGCCCAAGCACCAGGATGTAGGCAATACGCGTCGCGAACGCGCCGCGAATGCCGAGCACGGCCTTGAACACCTGATCGGCGATCTGATGGCCCGCGAGACGCAGTCCCGCCGTGTCCGTGTGGATCTGGTAACCGAGCAGGCGCTGGTGCGTGAGCACGTTGTAGAGCTCGAAATTCACGTCGTAGCGGTCCGGCGCCGGCACGCTCTCGCTGCCGACCAGGATGTAATCACTCGACAGGCGCTTCCAGTCGTCGAAGACGATCTCGGCGCCCGAGTGGGGCTGATCGATCATGTCGCGGCGGCTCATCGACTTGAACCGGCCGCTGCCGTCGAGATCGCGGCCGACCAGCGCGGCCAGATCGAACGGCGAGGCGCCCGGCGGGATCGAGAATGGCACCACGGCGATCGGAATGGCCGTGTCCTGGCCGCGGGTGATCTGCACGACGAATTCGGCGTGAACGGGCGTTGCGAGGGTCGCACCGACCAGCAGGACCATCCACAGGAAGCGAGAGACGAGTTGGTCATTCATCGGGTTTGAACTCGAATACGAAAGTGCGGTGGAACAGCGATGGATCCGGCGGCGCCGGCAGCGGCGAGGCCCGATAGACGGCATTCTCGATCGACTGACGCACCGCGCCGTCGCCGTTGCAGCGGGTCACCTGCGCTTGCGTGACGTCGCCGCCCGGGACCTGCGTGACCTGTACGAGACAGTCGATCCCGGGTCGGGCCGAGGGCGGCTTGATCCAGGCCTGGATGATGCGATTCTGCAGCGCCGCGCGATACTGGTCGGCGAGCGGACCGCGCGCGACCTCGTCGGCATGCTCCTCGGCCGCGATCTGGCGCTGCAGGTCGGCCTGCATCGCCGCGCGCGCGCGCGCCGCGGCCGCCGCCTGGGCCGCGCGGGCGGCCTCGGCTTTGGCCTTGGCGTCGGCTGCGGCCTTGGCCTTGGCCTTCGCTTCGGCTTCGGCTTTCGCTTCGGCTTTCGCTTCGGCTTTCGCTTCGGCCGCGGCTCTGGCTTTTGCCTCGGCTTTTGCCTCGGCTTTGGCCTCGGCCCTGGCCTGGGCTTTCGCCGCGGCCTCGGCCTCGCGCCGGGCCTCGAGCGCCTCCTGGCGCTGCCTCACCTGCGGCGTCGGCGGGGGTGGGGTTTGCGGCTGGGGCTCCGCGGTCGGCGCGGGAGCGGGCGGCGGTACGACCTTCGTCACCGGTGGCGGCGCCGAGACGACAGGTGGTGGCGCCGAGACGACGGGTGGTGGCGCCGAGACGACGGGTGGTGGCGCGCGTTCGGCGAGGTGGCGGCGCGCCTCGGCCGCTCGCACCACGCGCGAATCGACCAGGGTCGCATCGATCGGCGCCTGTACGTCCAGGTGTGCGTGGTGGAACGAGAAGTCGGCCGCGAACAGCAGGGCGACCACGATCAACCCGTGCAACAGGACCGAAAAGATCGCCGGCCGTGTGTTCTCGCCGAGGAAGCCGGCCACGCTCAGCGCCCTCCGCGCGGCCGCGCGCGCAGCGGATCGGTGAGGAATCCCACCTTGGACGCTCCGGCCGCCTGCAGCAGCACCATCGCACGCATCACCCGCCCATAGGGCACGGTGCGGTCCGCCTGGACCAGTACGGGCGTCTCGGGGTCCCGGCGCAGCACCGCCGCGGTGCGTGCCTGCACGGTCTGTTCGTCGAGTGGCCGATCCGCGCCGCGACCGATGTTCACGTACATCCGGCCGCCGGCGTCGACCGTGAGGATCAGCGGCTCGTGGCGCGCCAGGAACTGGGGATCGAGCGGCTTCGCCCCGGCCGCCGGCAGATTCACCTTGACGCCCTGTTTCATGAGCGGCGCGGTGATCATGAAGATGATGAGCAGCACGAGCATCACGTCGATGTACGGCACGACGTTGATCTCGCCCATCATCTTACGGCGGCGGACGCGTGCGGCCATCGGCTTCAGCCCGCTCCCCGGATCGAGGCGTGGCGCTGCAGGATCGTCGAGAACTCCTCCATGAAGGTGTCGAAGCGCAGCTCGAGCCGGCTCACCTGATCGGCGAAGCGGTTGTAGCCGACCACCGCCGGAATCGCCGCGAACAGACCCATCGCGGTGGTCACCAGCGCCTCGGAAATGCCCGGTGCGACCGCCGCGAGCGTCGCCTGCTGCACATTACCGAGACCATGGAACGCGCTCATGATGCCCCAGACCGTGCCGAACAGGCCCACGTAGGGGCTCGTCGAGCCGATGGTCGCGAGCAGGGCGAGGCTCTTCTCGAGCCGATCGATCTCGCGCATCTGGGCGACGCGCATCGCGCGCCGCGAGCCCTCGAGCAACGGCTCGGCCTGGGTACCGAGCTGGCGCAGCCGGCTGAACTCACCGAAGCCGGACTCGAAAATGCTCTGCAGACCGGTACCGGCCCGCCCCTTGGTCTCGATACTGCGGTAGAGCGCGCCTAAGTCCCCGCCAGACCAGAAGGAGGTCTCGAACTGCTCGGCCTGACGGCGCGACTTGGCGATGACGCGACGCTTGCCGAAGATCACGGTCCAGGAGGCGATCGAGGCGCCGATCAGCAGGGCCATGACCAGCTGGACGACCGGACTCGCGTCCAGCACCAGCTGAAAGACCGACAGGTCATTGCTCATCGGGCCTCTCCGCGAGA
>JAGWPY010000236.1 GCA_028870275.1 Gammaproteobacteria bacterium
CGCCGGTTGCGGGAGCGGCCGCGTACCGGCGCCGCCGGCGCGCGCCGCGTGCGCACGCCGCGGCGTGCGCCGCCCTGCGGTGGCGGCAGGCGCTGCGCGATCAGCGCGATGAGTTCGCGGGCGACCTCGAGTTTCGCGGCGCGGGGAATCTCCGCCTTGCCGCCCGGCCAGAGGACCGTGAGGGCGTTGTCCTCGCAGTCGAACGCGAGGCCGTCGCCGACCCGGTTCGCGGCGATCATGTCGAGCTTCTTGCGCTTGAGCTTGGCGCGCGCGTGCTCCTCGACGTCGTTGGTCTCGGCCGCGAAACCGACCACGAACGGCCGGCGGGCCATCTCGGCCACCGAGCGGACGATGTCGGGGGCGGGCTCGAGCGCGAGCGTGAGCGGCGCGCCCTGCTTCTTGATCTTCTGTTTCGCGACCTCGGTGGGCTGGAAGTCGGCGACCGCGGCCGCGGCCACGAACACGTCCGCCTCCGAGATGTGCCGATGCACCGCCGCGTGCATCTCGCGTGCGCTCTCGACGTCGATGCGGGTGATCCCCGCGGGGGTCGGCAGGCTCACCGGCCCTGTGACGAGCGTGACGTGCGCACCGGCCTCGCGCGCCGCCGCGGCGACCGCGAAGCCCATCTTGCCGGAGCTGCGGTTGGTCAGATAACGCACCGGATCGAGACGCTCGCGGGTCGGTCCCGCCGTGATCAGCACGTTGAGGCCGGCGAGCAGCCCCTGGTTCGGCGGCGGCTCGAGCAGCGCCTCGGCGAGCTGCACGGGTTCCCACATGCGGCCGGCGCCAACCTCGCCGCAGGCCTGCGCGCCCTCGCCCGGGCCGAGCACGCGTACCCCGCGTCCCTGCAGCGTGGCGACGTTCGCCTGGGTCGCGGCCTTGGACCACATCACGCGGTTCATCGCCGGCGCGACCGCGATCGGCGCGTCGGTGGCGAGGCACAGGGTCGCGAGCAGGTCGTCGGCGCGTCCGCCGGCGAGGCGCGCGAGAAAGTCGGCGGTTGCGGGCGCGACCAGCACGAGTTCGGCCCAGCGGGCGAGTTCGATGTGGCCCATCGCGCCTTCAGCCGCTTCGTCCCAGAGCTCGCAGCGTGCCGGACGCCCGGAGACGGCCTGGAAGGTGAGCGGCGAGACGAAGCGTCGGGCCGAAGCGGTCAGCACCACCTGTACGTCGGCGCCGCGCTCGACCAGGCGGCGCACGAGGTCGGGACTCTTGTATGCGGCGATGCCGCCGGTCACGCCGAGCAGAATGCGCTTCTTCGGGGTCAATGGATGCCCTTCAGTTCCTTGAAGCGCTTGATGTCGGCCGCGAACTGCGCGCTCATGGAGGCCGCCTCGGCCTGCTTTTCCAGCAGGTTCTGCTGTTGAGTGCGGATGTCCAGGGTGACCCGCACCAGATCGTCGGCGAGCTGGTCGGGCATGGGCGCGGCGTGCGGATCGGCGGCGTACGGACGGTAGCGCGCCGCATTGCCCTCGAGCCGGGCGAGCCGGCCGTTGAGCACGTCGAGGAACTGGTCCGTGACCTTGACCTGATCGGCGAGCAGCGCGAGGCGCTGATCGCGCAATCGTTCGATTTCGCCGACCGACACGTAGGTGTTCAGCAGGTTGCGGTCGCGATTCTGCTGGTCCTGTTGCTCGATGCGCTTCTGCCGGTCGGCGGCGAGCTGTTCGGGCGTCTCCTGGGCGGACATGCGCTCGACCACGACGCCTTCGGAATTCACCACATCGCGCTCGCGCGAGGCATATTTCGGCGGAATCTGATCGCCGTAGTGGACCACGCCATGGTCGTCGACCCAGCGGTAGACCTTGGTGTCGGCGCGCGCGCCCGGAAGGAGCACGACGCACAGTACGCCCGCCCAGGCGGCTGCGCGGACTCTGGCGGTATGGTTCAAGGACCTGCCTCCGTCGTCATCGCCGCCATTGTCGCGCCAAATGCCCCTCGCGCGCCATGGCCGCCGCCTCATTCGGCGACGCCATAGCGCTGCCGGTAGGCGAGCAGGTCGGCGTGCTCCGCTCCGCCGGTCGCGGCGACGTGCGCCAGGAGATCGGCGAGCGTGAGGATCGGGATCACGGGGATGCCGAATTGTTCGCCGACCTCCTGCACCGCCGAAAGATGGCTCTCGGTGCCGCGTTCCTGACGGTCGAGGGCGAGCACGACCCCCGCCGGATGAGCCCCGGCCTCGCGAATGATGCGGATCGATTCGCGGATGGCGGTGCCGGCCGTGATCACGTCGTCGACGATCAGCACGCGGCCCCGCAATGGACCGCCGACGATGCTGCCGCCCTCGCCGTGATCCTTGGCTTCCTTGCGATTGAACGCGAACGGCAGGTTCAACCCATGCGTCGAGGCGAGCGACGCGGCGGCCACGGTGACCAGCGGGATGCCCTTGTAGGCCGGGCCGAACAGCACGTCGAAGGCGACGTCGGAGGCGACGATCGCGGCGGCGTAGGCCCGACCGACCGCGGCGACCGCCTCGCCGGTGCTGAACAGCCCCGCATTGAAGAAATACGGGCTGTCGCGGCCGGATTTCAGGCGGAAGCGGCCGAACTTCAGGACGCCGAGCCGCAGGCACAGCTCGATGAATTCGCTTTGATAGGGCTGCGGCATGGTCGGCGCAGTCTCGCAAGGGCCGCGCCGCTCCGCAAGCGCGGCCGGCGCGCCACGCTCCTGCGAGCGGCTGCTATGATCGCCCACCATGCGCGTCGTCACGCTCAACGCCAATGGGATCCGCTCCGCCGCACGCAAGGGATTCTTCGACTGGCTGCCGGCGCAGAAGGCCGACGTGGTGTGCATCCAGGAGACCAAGGCCCAGGTCCACCAGCTCACCGATCCGGTGTTCTGGCCTCAGGGCTACCACTGTTACTATTTCGATGCGCAGGTGAAGGGGTATTCGGGCACCGCGCTGTACGCGAGGCGTGAGCCGTTGCGGGTCGAGCGCGGCTTCGGCGTCGCCGAGTTCGACGCCGAGGGTCGGTATCTCGAGGCCGAGTTCGACCGGCTCACCGTGATCTCCCTGTACCTGCCCTCGGGTTCGGCGGGACCGGCGCGCCAAGCCTCCAAGTTCCGCTTTCTCGAGGCGTTCCGTCCGCACCTCGGCAAGCTCGCGCGCCGCCGCAAGCCGGCGATTCTCTGCGGGGACTTCAATATCGCGCACCAGCCGATCGACCTGCGCAACTGGCGCGCGAACCAGAAGACCTCGGGCTTCCTTCCCGAGGAGCGGGCCTGGCTCGACGAGGTGTTCGGCGGCCGCTACGTCGACGCCTTCCGCGTGGTCAACGGCGAACCGGATCAGTACACCTGGTGGTCGAACCGGGGCCAGGCAAGGGCCAAGAACGTCGGCTGGCGCATCGACTATCACGTCGCCAGCAAGGCGCTGCGCGACCATGTGCGCGGCGTGTCGATCTACAAGGAGCGCTGGTTCTCCGATCACGCGCCGCTCACCATCGACTACGACCTCGAGCCCTGACGCTTGGCCGGACCCGACAAGCCGACCCTGCTAGAGGCCCTGCGCCATCCGCGCATGGTGGCGATCCTGCTGCTCGGCTTCGCCTCGGGCCTGCCGCTCAACCTGACCGGATCGACGCTGCAGGCCTGGCTCGCCTCGGCGAAGGTCGACATTCGCACCATCGGCGTGTTCTCGCTCGCCGGTCTGCCCTACGTGCTCAAGTTCCTGTGGGCGCCGCTCCTCGACCGCTACCTCCCGCCGCTGCTCGGCCGGCGCCGCGGCTGGATCCTGGTCTACCAGATGCTGCTCGCCGTCGCGATCGCCGCGATGGGATTCTCCTCGCCGCAGCGTGCGCCCTCGGTGCTCGGTCTGCTCGCGATCCTGGTCGTGTTCCTGTCCGCTTCTCAGGACATCGTCATCGACGCCTATCGGGTCGACGTGATCGAACCCGAGGAGAGGGCGCTCGCGGCGGCGGCGAGCGCCTTCGGCTACCGGACCGCGGCGATGTTCGCCGGAGCGGTGATCGTGCTGATCGCCGCGCGCACCGGCTGGCGAGCCGCCTACGGCATCGTCGCGGTGCTGATGGCTGCGACCACGCTCGTGACGCTCTGGTCGCCGGAGCCCGAGTGTCCGGGCCTCGTGCCGCGCACGCTGCTCGAGGCGGTGTGGCATCCGGCCAGGGACCTGCTCGGCCAGCCCGGCGCCTGGGGGTTCATCGCGCTGGTACTCCTCTACAAGGTCGGCGACGCGTTCGCGCTGAGTCTGTACAGCGCCTTCATGATCAAGGGCGTCGGCTTCTCGCTCACCGAGCTCAGCATCGCCGGCAAGGTCAACATGACCGTCTCCTCGATGATCGGCACCGCGCTCGGAGGCTGGGTCTATCTGCGCTGGGGGATGTTCCGCTCGATGATCGTGCTCGGCGTCCTGCAGGCGGCGACGAACCTGCTGTACATGTGGCTCGCGCTCGCCGGCAAGGTCCTCTGGCTGATGATCCTCGCCACCAGCGTCGACAATCTGGTCGGCGGGATGGGTCTCGCCGCGTTCGTCGCCTTCCTGATGGCCCAGTGCTCACCGAGCTACAGCGCGACGCAGTACGCGCTGCTGTCGGCGCTCGCCGCCCTGCCGCGCGTGCTCATGGGGGCAATCGCCGGCGCCGTGGTCCACTCAGTCGGCTGGGCGAACTTCTTCGTCGTGACCTTCGTCACGGCCATGCCGGGGCTCGTACTGCTGCTCGCCTTGCGCACGCGCATCCACGCCCTCGAGCGGCGCGAACGGCTCAAGGCCTCGGCCTGAGCGCCGCGCTCAGGCGTGATCGGCTCAGCCGCCGGCGCCGGAGCGGTTCGCCTGCAGCGTGTCCTCGTATTCGCGGTCGAGATCCTCGGCGCCGACGTCGACCGAGCCGGACCAGTCTTCGGGGGCTTCGGCCGTTTCGATCGAGCCCTCGATCATCTGTTCGTTCCAGGCGTCGAAATCCATCTCGGTCACCGACCCGTCGAAGTACTGGATCTCGATGGTCCGATCGTCCTCGTCGATCGCCACGACTTCGAAGGTCTCGCCCGCGCCGTCCCGGTACCATTCGCCCACGACTGGTTTTGCTAGGCTCATCGTCGCGCACCTCGGATTGATTTCTCCTTTTCGATCTCATTCAACTCTGATCGGCGAGGGCGCGCAATAGCCGCGTGTTGCGCGCAGCAACATCGTCGTCGGATGCAGTAAAGGCTTGAAAATGCTGGTGCGCGGCGATTGCACGCGCGGCCCGCACCGCGTACTTACCGAAGCGCGCTCTCGGTAAGTCGCCGCGCCGCGGCGCCGGCGTCCTGCTTGCGATAGGCGAGATCGAAGACCCGGTGGCCGAGGCGCTCGCCACGGCGCTCGAAGCGGGTCGGGGGGCGCAGCTGCGGCCTCGGGACGTAGCCGCCATCCTCGCTCAGCGATTCGAGCCGTGCTTCGCCGCTGCAGGCCGCGAGCATCTGCTCGGCATACGGCGCCCAGTCGGTGGCGAGCCGCAGGGTCCCGCCGACGCGCAGTTTGTCGGCCAGGGTCGTCACGAACGCGGCATCGATCAGGCGCCGCTTGATGTGACGGGACTTGTGCCAGGGATCGGGGAAGAAGATCAGCACCTCATCGAGCGACTCATCGGCGAGGTTGTGTGCGAACACCTCGACGACGTCGCGGCAGATCACCCGCAGGTTGGCGAGGCGGGCCGCGGCGGCGTGCAGCAGCAGCCGGCCGACGCCCGCGCGGTGCACCTCGACGCCGAGGTAGTCGGTGCCGGGGTTGGCCGCGGCGAGCGCGCCGATGCATTCGCCCGCGCCGAAGCCGATCTCGAGGCAGCGCGGCGCCCGGCGGCCGAAGATCGCGTCGAGATCGAGCGGTGCGTCCGAGTTTTCGATGCCGTAGACCGGCCAGAGTTCCTCGAGCGCGCGCTGCTGCGCGGGGGTGGTTCGTCCTGCGCGCAGTACGAAGCTGCGGATGGAGCGTCTGGCTTGCATGGCTCTGAAGTGTGCCTGATATGATCGGATGATGCGCACAATCGACCGCCCCGCGATGGCGGGAGTCCTGACGTTCTGTCTGCTCCTCGGCGGCTGTGCGACCCTTCCCCGGAACGTCGAGAAGTATCCGACGCACGCGATCTCCGATCCCGGCGACACCCGCCTGGGCCGCATCGTCGCCGCGAGCGGGGGCGGCGACGACCTCTCCGGCGTGCGCCTGCTCGCCTCGGGCGAGGAGGCCTTCGACAGCCTGATCGCGCTCGCCGACCGCGCGCAGCGCACCCTCGACCTGCAGTACTACATCATCGATGACGACGAGTCCTCGAGGATCCTGCTGCAGCACGTGCGCATGGCGGCCGAACGCGGCGTGCGGGTGCGCATCCTGGTCGACGACCTGAACACCGCCGGCCAGGACACGCGCTTCATGCGCCTCGGCGAGATGCCGAACATCGAAGTGCGGGTGTTCAACCCGTTTCCGGGCGGGCGGTTCGCGCTGTGGAGCCGGTTCCTGTTCTCCGCCTCGGACATTCCGCGGATCAACCACCGGATGCACGACAAGCTGTTCGTCGCCGACAACGCGATCGCGATCACCGGCGGGCGGAATATCGGCGACGAGTATTTCACTCGCGACCGGACCTACAATTTCGTCGATCTCGACCTGATCGTGGCCGGACCGATCGTGCCGCAGCTGTCCGAGTCCTTCGACCGGTTCTGGAACAGCCGCTACGCCTATCCGATCTCCTCGGTCGATGCGCCGGTGCCGACCGAGGGGGAGCCGCGGCTCAATTCCGCGGGCACGGGACCCGAAGGGGGCGATTTCCTCGGCCGCGAACTCGACGCCGGCCATCTGCGGCTCGACTGGGTGCGTGCCCGGGTGCTCGCCGACCGTCCGGTGAAGATCTCCGGCCAGACCTCGCCCGCCGAGGAGCGCACGATCGCCCACAACATCGCCGCGCTGATCCGCTCGGCGCACAAGGACGTGCTGATCATCTCGCCGTATTTCGTTCCGGGGCCCCGGGGCGTGGCGCTGATGCGCAGCCTCGTGAACCGCGGCGTGCGCATCCGCATCCTCACGAATTCCCTGGCGACCACCGACGCGCCGATCGTGCACATCGGCTACGCGCACTACCGCGTGCCGCTGCTCAGGCTGGGAATCGATCTGCGGGAGCTGCGACCGAAAATCGGCAGCGCCCGGCCGCGGTTCCATCGTTTCGGGCACTCGACCGCGGGCCTGCACGCCAAGGCCGTGGTGATCGACGATCGCACGGTGTTCATCGGTTCACTGAACATGGACGCCCGATCGGCGCATACGAACACCGAGCTCGGCATCGTGCTCGACAGTCCGCAGATCGCGGCGCAGGTGACCGCGCTGTTCGACGACATCAGCCGCTACGGCAGCTTCCACGTCAAACTGATCGGACGGGGCGACGCGCTCGAGTGGATCGGCCGCGGACCGGGCGCCGAACGCATCTGGTACCACGATCCCCAGACGACCTTTCTGCAGCGATTCGCCCTGCGGCTCCTGACGCCGTTCGCGCCCGAACAGCTGCTCTAGGGCTTCAGCTCCGGTAGCGGCGCACGCCCTCGAGCAGCTCCGCTTGCGCCGCGCCGGCGCCCTGCCAGCCGAGCACCTCGACCCACTTGCCGGTCTCGAGGTCCTTGTAATGCTCGAAGAAGTGCTGGATCTGCCGCAGGCGGATCTCGGGCACGTCCTCGACCGACTTCCAGTGGCTGAACAGCGGGCAGATCGCATCGGTCGGCACGGCGAGGATCTTGGCGTCGGCACCCGCGTCGTCGCGCATCTGCAGTACGCCGACCGCACGACAGCGGACCACGACCTGGGGCAGCAGCGGAAACGGCGTATGCACCAGTACGTCCACCGGGTCACCGTCGGCGGCCAGCGTCTGCGGCACATAGCCGTAGTTCGCGGGGTAGTGCATCGCGGTCATCATGAAACGATCGACGAACAAGGCGCCCGAGCTCTTGTCGACTTCGTACTTGATCGGGTCGGCATTCATCGGGATCTCGATGATCACGTTGAATTCCTCGGGCAGATGGCTGCCCGCGGGCACGTCCTGCAGGCTCATGGACGCACCGCCTGAGCCCGGGGACTGCGGCCGAGAGGGCACCGCATTTGACATATTCCAGGGTGAATCATGATCGAGTTCCTAGTTTCGCAAGCCTCGCCCTTGCCGCGAGAGCGCCTAGGGTAGTCTGAAATCCACGACGAATTCACTGTTGATTTTGAACGAGAAGGTGTCCTCGAAATGCCGACGAGCTCTCTGCGGATCGCCGCTTTGGCCCTGATGTTATCGATTGCCGCGACCGGTGTGAGCGAGGCCCGCGGCGGGGTCGATCAGCCCCATCACAGCTACGGAGCCGATCCGGACGATCTCGGCGGGTCGGGCGATCACGGTGGGCGCGAGGAAACGACCACCGGCACCGTGCAGACGACCCCACCGTCGGGCGGCGCCCAGCGGCACGAGGCTTTCCACTGGTACCGTAAACCCGAGCACTCCACGCACATCGCCGCGCCGGAGATCGACGGGCCCTCGGCCGTGGGCGCCCTGGCCTTGCTGGCGGGCTCGCTGGTGGTCCTGCGCGGTCGCCGCGGTACCGCCAAAATTTGACATAAGTTGCGGATCGGCCGAATAAAACTTGCTCGGGAATCGGCCGGTCGCGTAGCATCTTTCGCCATTCTAGAGACCGCTCGATAGGAAGGCCGGAATCATGATGGACCGTTCTCTCTGCAAGAAAATCGCCCTCGCGGGTGTGGTGGCCTTCGGCATGGCGGCGGCCGGTCTCGCCAGCGCGCACGCGCCCCGGGGTGATCAGGACCGCGACGATCAATCGGATGGTCATCGGCACAGGCAGCACATCGCGGCTCCGGAGATGGATCCGGTGTTCGCGGCGGGCGCGCTCGCGCTGCTCGCGGGCGGCATCGTCGTGATCCGCGGACGCGTCAAGAAGTCCTAAAGTCCTCGCTCCCCCGCGCCGGTCGCTACGCGACCGGCGCGGGCCTTCACCAATAGCTCCACTGGCCGCCGGCGAGAACCGCGACCACGATCAACGCATTCGCGATCGAATGCGCGAGGATCGCGTTGCCGAGCCGATCGGTGCGCACCGCAATCGCTCCGAACACGAGGCCCGCGGCGATGCCCGCGGGCCACATCGGTCCGTGCATCAGACCGAACAGCACGGCGGACACGGCGACCTGCGGCCAGCGCACCCGACGGTAAGCGAGTGCATCGAAGTCCTCGTTGGCGAGGCGACGCATCAGATAGCCGCGAAAGGCGAGTTCCTCCGCGATCGGCACGGTGATCAGGGCGCCGGCGATCCTCGTGAGGATCCAGACGAGCCGCCACGATCGGGGCGCCGCGGCGAGGCTCGCGGGCATGGCCGAGGCCGGCAGCAAGCCGCGGGCCGCCAGGGTCCAGACCAGGAACACCAGCACTCCCGCCGCGGCGGCGAGCAGCGGTGAGCACCGCCAGTCGAGTTCCCGATAGCGTCGCCGGTAGGCGAGCAGTGCCGCCGTGGCGGCCATGACCCGCAGCCCGTAGAGCCACTCGAAGCCCGCGGAAGCGGCGCGCGCGAGCATGCCCGC
>JAGWPY010000237.1 GCA_028870275.1 Gammaproteobacteria bacterium
ATCGTCCGGCCATGCGCACGGCGAACTCGCGGCCGCGCGGGTCGAGGCTGCGCGTGCCGAGGTCGCCGCGGCGGTCGGCGCCTCGCCGGAGGAGGTGCTGTTCACTTCGGGTGCGACCGAGGCCGATAACCTCGCCATCTTCGGGTTGACCGCCCATGCCGCCGCGCGCGGCCGACATCTGGTCACCGCGCGCACCGAGCACAAGGCCGTGCTCGATCCCTGCAGGGCGCTCGAACGCCAGGGCTGGCGGGTGACCTATGTCGAGCCGGATGCGAGCGGCCGCGTCCCTCCCGATCGCATGGCCGCGGCCTTGCGACCCGACACCGTGCTGGTGTCGCTGATGCACGTGAACAACGAAACCGGCGTCGTCCAGGACGTGGCGGCGTACGCGCAGATCTGCGCGCGCCATGGCGGTGCGCGTCTGCACGTCGATGCGGCCCAGAGCGTCGGCAAGTGCGCCGTGGATTTTCGCGGCTGCGGCGCCGACCTCATGTCGCTGTCGGCGCACAAGGCCTACGGACCCAAGGGGGTGGGGGCGCTGCTGGTATCGAGCCTGCGCGGCGTACGGATCGAGCCCCGGCAGTTTGGCGGAGGCCAGGAACGGGGGCTGCGCTCGGGAACCTTGCCGACGCATCAGGTGGTCGGCATGGGTGCGGCTTACCGGCTCGCCGCGGCGACGCTCGATGCCGAGCGGCAGCGGATCGCGGACCTGCGCGAGCGGCTTTGGCGCGGGCTCTCGGCCTCAGGCGGCGCCGCGCGCAACGGCGCCCCGCAGGATACCGTACCGCAGATCCTCAACGTGACGTTCGCCGACGTCGAGGGCGAGAGCCTGCTGGCGGCCGTCGCTCCCGAGATTTCGGTGTCGGCCGGCGCGGCCTGCGCGTCGGCGAGCGGCGATCCCTCGTACGTGCTGCGGGCTCTCGGCCGCGACCCTCGTGCGACCGAGAGCAGCCTGAGATTCGGTCTAGGCCGCTTCACGACCGAGGCCGAGATCGAGCGAGCGGTCGCCGCGGTGGATCGCGCGCTCCGGCATCTTCGCCGTATCGGAGGCGCATGCGCTACAGCGAGCTGACGCGACGCTACTTCGAGTCCGCGCCCGCCGCGGGCCGCCTGAATGGGCCCGGTGCGAGCGGCGGTGAGGCGGGTCGCCGTGCCGAGGGCACCTGGGTGCGCTTCGAGTTGCGCGTCGGGCCCGATGAGGGGGGCGCGAGGATCCTCGAGGCGCGGTTTCTCGCCTTCGGTTGCCCCCATACGATCGCCGCGGCCGCCTGGGTCGCCGAGCGGGCGGTCGGCCGCCCGCTCGAGGAGAGCCTGCCGGCGCCGGTGGAGTCGATTCGCCGGCTGTTCGACGCGCCGATCGAGAAACTCGGCCGCCTGCTCGTGGTCGAAGATGCATGGCGGGCCGCGGTCGCAGCCGCGCGAACTGAGAACCAGTCCGCGTGCACGCGACCCTAGGACATGTTATGTATAAGCACATCGTTCGGAACACCGAGGAGGCGCCTCGCGAATGGCGATCTTGCTGACCGAAGCGGCGGCCGAAAGGGTGCGCACGCACTTGCAGAAGCGTGGGTCGGGTTTGGGGTTGCGGCTCGGCATCAAAAAGACCGGGTGTTCGGGTTTCGCGTACGTGGTCAACTATGCCGACGCGATCGGTCCCGCGGACGAGGTGTTCGATGCGCGCGGCGTAAAGGTGATCGTCGATGCCTCGAGCCTTGCGCTCATCGACGGTACCGTGGTCGATTTCGTCAAACAGGGCCTCAACGAGGCCTTCAAGTTCCATAACCCCAAGGCCAAGGGCGAATGCGGCTGCGGCGAGAGCTTCAGCGTGTAGATTCGAGGGGGGCGCCGAGCCCCGCGCCTCGGCGGGCCCCGCCCGCCGCCGAATTGGCCACCGGTTTTTTCAATCAATACAGGCACTTCGGTCGCCGCGCCGATTGCCTGTAGGGCATTCCTCGGCTAAACTCCCGCCTCTTTGCCGGCCCTGCTCGATCCTGGCCGGACGGTTTCCATCTTCGCATCTTGCCGAGGTCCCCATGTCGCTCGAACGTACCCTGTCCATCGTCAAACCCGACGGCGTAGCCCGCAACCTGATCGGCGACGTGTATCGCCGCTTCGAGGCCGCGGGCCTCAAGGTCGTTGCCGCGCGCATGCTGCATCTGTCGCAGAGCCAGGCCGAGTCTTTCTATGGGGTGCATCGCGAGCGTCCCTTCTTCAAGGACCTCGTGCGGTTCATGGTCTCCGGCCCGGTGATGGTGCAGGTGCTGGAAGGGGACGATGCGATCGCGAAGAACCGCGAAGTGATGGGCGCGACCGATCCCAAGAAGGCGGCGCCCGGCACGATCCGCGCGGATCTCGCCCGGTCGATCGACGAGAATGTCGTGCATGGCTCCGACGCGGCCGACACGGCGGCGCGGGAGATCGCCTTCTTCTTCAGCGAGACCGAGATCTGTCCGCGTACGCGCTGACGCCGTATCCGGACCGCCGCGCAACGGGACAACGATGACATCTCCGGCCGCCGAACGCGTGAACCTGCTCGGCCTGCCGCGGGCCGAGCTGGAGTCATTCGTGGCCGAGCGTCACGGCGCAAAACCGTTTCGCGCGCGGCAACTGATGAAATGGATCTATCGGCGCGGCGCGTCCGGGTTCGACGAGATGACCGATCTGGCGCGCGACTTCCGCGCCCAGCTCGGCGAGTCGGCGCGCATTTCGGTGCCGCAGATCGTCACCTGCCAGGTTTCGGCCGACGGCACGCGCAAATGGATGCTGCGCATGGACGAGGCTCAGGGGATCGAAACGGTGTTCATCCCCGAACCCGACCGCGGCACCTTGTGCATATCGAGCCAGGTTGGCTGCGCGATGGACTGCAGCTTCTGCGCGACCGCACAGCAGGGGTTCAACCGCAACCTCGGCGTCGCCGAGATCGTCGGCCAGGTCTGGCTCGCGCGGCGTGAACTCGCGGCGGCGGCGGCGGCGGGCGGGCCGGCCGCGCAGGTCACCAACATCGTGTTCATGGGGATGGGAGAGCCGCTCGCGAACCTTCGCAACGTCGTGCCCGCAATGCGCATCTTCCTCGATGACCTCGGCTACGATCTGTCGAGGCGCCGGGTGACGCTCAGCACTTCGGGTCTCGTACCGCAGATCTACCGGCTCGCGGAGGAGTGCAACGTCGCGCTCGCGGTCAGCCTGCATGCGCCGACCGACGAACTGCGCGACCAGCTGGTGCCGATCAACCGCAAGCATCCGATCGCCGAATTGCTCGCGGCCTGCTGGCACTACATCGAACGGCAGAACGGGCGCAGCGTCACCTTCGAGTACGTGATGCTGGACGGCGTCAACGACCGCCCCGAACAGGCACGCCAGCTCGCGCGGCTGCTGCGCGGCCGGCCGGCCAAACTCAATCTGATTCCCTTCAATCCTTTCCCGGGCACGCGCTACCGGCGCTCGCCGGACCACGCGATACTGCGTTTTCGCGATATATTGAACGAAATGGGCGTCATTGCCACGATCCGCCGCACGCGCGGAGACGACATCGATGCGGCCTGCGGTCAGCTCGCCGGCCGGGTCGAGGATCGCGTGCTGGTACGGCTCGGCAGCAAGTTGGGCGGCGCGGCGTCGGCGGCCGGGGCGGTTCGATGAGGCGGGCCCTGCCCGTCGCGGCGACCGTCGCGGCGCTCGCTCTGCTGGTGGGCGGATGCGCCTCGAATCCCGAGCTCGCTTCCGGCAAGTCGCGCGCCCAGGCCGCGGGCGTCAACGCCCAGCTCGCCATGGCCTACCTGCAGCTCGGCAAGCTGGCGGTCGCCCGCCATTTCATCGAGCGGGCGCTGAGCGAGGATTCCGACGAGGCGACCGTGCAGGCGGCCGCGGGCGTGATCTACGAGCGTCTCGGCGAGGCGGGCAAGGCGCGCCGTGCGTACACCGAGGCCGCCCGGCTCGCACAGGGCGATCCGAACGTGATGAACGCCTATGCGGGGTATCTGTGCCGCAACCACCAGGCCAGCGAGGGTGAGAAGGTGTTCCGCGAGGTGATCCGCAATCCCCTGTACCAAACGCCCGAGGTGGCGATGGTGAACGCAGGGGTGTGTCTCGAGAACGCCGGCGACGATCAAGGCGCGGAGAACTACTTCAAGCGGGCGCTGGTCGTGAAGCCGAACATGCCCGAGGCGATGCTCGAGACGGGCGCGCTGGCCATGCGGCGCAAGGATCCCGCGGCCGCGGCGGACGTCGTGAGG
>JAGWPY010000005.1 GCA_028870275.1 Gammaproteobacteria bacterium
GGGCTCAGGCGCGACGGCGGCCCATGACGCGCGACTGAAAGTGTGCGCGATCGGCCTGACGTACGCGCTCGCCACGTTCGCCGCGATCGGCACTGGCTGCGCGGCGCCCGCGATCCCCGTGACCGCCGCGACCGCCGTGACCCCCGCGGCGGATGTAGGCACCTCGGTCGGGCCATTGCCGACGAATTCCCAACTGCCGAGCGCGGCGACTTTGGTCGAGCGCAACCTTGCGGCGCGCGGCGGCGTCGCCGCGTGGCACAAGATCCGTTCGATGGTCTGGACCGGACGCATCGACAGCAGCCGCCTGCCCGTGCCGAGCGTGCACTTCACGATGTATCAAGGGCGGCCGAACCGATCTCGCTTCGAGATCGACGCGATGGGATCGCTGTCGGTCCGGGTGTTCGATGGCACGCAAGGATTCACGATCCGCGGCGCCGGCCCCCAGGGTCCGGGGTCGGTCGAGCCGTTCTCGCCGCTCGAACTCGCATTCGCGCGCCAGGCACCCGGGATCGACGGTCCCCTGATGGATGCCACGGAACGGGGCGGACGGATCTCGCTCGATGGGACCGACGTCGTCGACGGTCATCGCACCTACGTGGTGCAGGTGCGGCTCGCGGGCGGCGAGGTCGATCATGTCTGGCTCGATGCCCGCACCTATCTCGAGCGCAAGCTCGAGCGCAATGCGGTCGGTCCGGGCGGGCGACCGGTCGCGGTGCTGATGTATTACCACGGGTACAAGGTCGTCGATGGTCTCACCGTACCGTCGACGATCGAGACCGCATCGCGTCCAGGCATGCGACCCGATCGCATCGTCATCGAAAGGATGAACTTCAATGCACCGCTCTCGCCGCGACTGTTCGAGCCTCCGGCCGGCGTCACCGCGACCGCGGGCGGTGCGGGCGCCGGTGATCACTCGCGGGGCGGCGGCGCATAGGGCGATGCGTGCCGCGTTCCTCCTGACGCTCGTCGGCTGTTGCGCGATGGCGTCGGCGCGCGACGCGTCCGTAACCGCACCGCCGCAGGCGCCTGCCGGCACGCCGGATCCCGCCGCGATCCGGGCCGGCGCCGCCATCTATCTGCGAGGCGAACTGCCCGACGGCATGCCGCTCGTCGGCACGCGGGCCGATGGGCCAGGTCTCGGGGTACGGGGACGCGATGCGGCCTGCGTGAACTGCCACCAGCGCAGCGGCCTCGGCGCCCTGGAGGGCAACGTGGTCGTGCCACCGATCGCCGGCCGCTATCTGTTCGCCGGTCCGGGCGCGGGTACCGCGGACCTGCCTTACACGCCCACCGCACGCCTGAATCGCCGTGCGTATACCGAGACGAGCTTTTTGCGGGCTTTGCGCGAGGGAAAGGACGCCGACGACCGTTCGCTCGGCGTGCTCATGCCGCGCTTTCGCATCGATGCCGCGGCCACGAAAGACTTGATCGCCTATCTCGATACGCTCGAGCCGGAGCATGTCCCAGGGGTCGACCCGTCGGTGCTGCATTTCGCCACGATCATCACGCCCGATGCCGATCCCGACCAGGCCCGGGCGATGCTCGGCGTGCTACGGCACTTCTTCGCCCAGAAGAACGACTTCCCGCTCTCGCCGAGCCCGCGGGCGCGTTTCGGCGGTCTCGGGTACTACACCAAGAACATGTACCGCACGAATCGCCGCTGGCAGCTGCACGTCTGGAGTTTGCACGGAGCAGCCGGCACCTGGGGCGCGCAACTCGATGCTGACCTTGCGCGCGAACCGGTCATGGCGGTGATCTCGGGTCTAGGACGCAACGTCTGGCAGCCGGTCCACGATTTCTGCGAACGACGGAAAGTGCCCTGCCTGTTCCCGAACGTCGATGTACCGGTGGCCGCTCGCGGCGATTTCTATTCCCTGTATCTGTCGGATGGCGTACTGCTGGAAGCGGGATTGATCGCCGATGCGATCGCGGCTCATCACGACGTGCATCGCGTGCTGGAGATCTATCGCCGAGGCGACAGCGGCGAACAGGCCTCGGCGGCGGCCGAGCGCCGCCTGAGGCGGCGTGATCCCGAGGCGCGAGTCGAGCGGCTGGGCCTCGAGCCAAGCGCGGATCTTGCCGCGGCCCTCGCACACGCTCCGCCGGCGGACGCCTGGATCCTGTGGCTGCGGTCCGCTGACCTCGCGCGGCTCGGCTCGCCCGTGCGGGCGCCGTCGCGGGTGTTCGTCTCCGGGCTCCTCGGTGGCCTCGAGCGCGCACCGCTGCCCGAGAGCTGGAGATCACGCGTGCGCCTCGCCTATCCGGTCGATCTGCCCGAAGACCGGCGCGTGCGGCTCGATTTCCCGCTCGGCTGGTTCCGCTTTCAGCGCATTCCGGTCGTCGCGGAGCGGGTCCAGGTCAACACCTATCTGGCCTGCGGGATACTCTCGGAGACGCTCGCCGATCTGTCGGACAATCTGCAGCGCGACTATCTGGTCGAGGTGCTCGAGGGCATGCTCGAGCATCGTTTCCTGACGGGCTACTACCCGCGGCTCACGCTTGCCCCCGGGGAGAGCTTCGCCTCGCGCGGCGGATACATCGTCCGTTTCGTCGGTGATCAGGGCAGCCGGGTCGTGGCCGACGACCGCTGGACCGTACCCTGAGTCAGGGTCGCAGCGGAGGTGCATTTTACATATTCCTAAAATATCCCTCCATGGATATTGAGACTTGATCGCAACTACGGTGCGTCCTACGCTTCGAATGCAGGATTTCCTACCCTGAGGGGAGGAACTCCGGTACGAGAATGACGACAGGGATGCTCCGGCGGCTCGTCCACCACCCAACGACGAATCCAGGTGGAAGGGCGCCGGCATCGAGGTTCTTGAATTGGGGAATTCGCGGTCCCGGCGGGCCTGTCTGCTTCCCTGGCGCCGCACGACCCGATCTGCGGAGGTCCTGGCATGGAGCCCATAGAGACGCCTCTCGAAGAACCGATCTGGCCGGAATATGCGAGCAAACGCGCCGGCCGCACGCGTCTGCTGTTGATCGACGATCACGCGATCGTACGCGCGGGATTGGCCGCGCTGTTGGTGCTGGAGAGCGATCTGCAGATCGTCGGCGAGGCCGGCTCGCTGGAGGAAGCGCTGCCGCTGGCCGCCGAACTCGAGCCCGACCTCGTGCTTTGCGATCTGACCATGCCGGGCTGCAGCGGCTGCGATGCGGTGCGCCAGCTGCATCGCCGGTTCCCCCGTCTCAAAGTCATGGTGCTGAGCGCGCATTGTTCCCTGGAACTGGTGCGGGACAGTTTCGAGGCCGGTGCGTGCGGTTACGTCCGCAAGGATGCATTTCGCGCCGACCTCCTGTCGGCGCTGCGCCGCGTCGCCAGCGGATCCTATGCGACCTGCTCGAGCGTCGGCGAGATGGTCGTTCGCGACTGGCTGAAGGAACCGGCTGCGGTGGTGCCCGAACCCCGCCTCATCGAGCTCGACGCCGAGGAGGAGCGGGTACTGCGCATGATCGCCTTGGGTGTGCCGACGCGGCGAATCGCTGCCGATCTCGGCCGTGGTGTGAAGGCGGTCGAGAAGTTTCGCATGACGCTGATGCGGCGATTGAACCTGCGCAGTACCGCGGCCATTGCGCGCTTTGCGGTCGAATCGAAGCTGCTGTCCTTTCAGGACGTGGACCGGATGGTCGCGGCCGATTGACATGGCACGAATCCTCGTCATCGACGACGAACCGTACGTCTGCGAGGCGATCCAGCGCGTCCTGCGGTCTCGATTCGAGATCGAATGTTCTGCCGAGGCGACCGCCGGCATCGAGCGTCTGGGTCGCACGCCGAGCGTCGACCTCGTGATCATCGATCTGGTCATGCCGGGCACCGACGGCGTCACGGCGATCAGCCGCATCCGCAAGCAATGGCCCAAGATCCGCATGATCGCCATTTCGGGAGGCGGCGAACATGGAATCGCCGATTACCGGCCCGAGGCGATCGCGACCCGCGCCTATCTCGCCGCCGCGCAGCGCGCGGGCGCAGACGCCACGCTCGCCAAACCGTTCGAGACGCGCGAGCTCTACGGGGTGATCGAGACCGTGATGCCCGCCAGGGCCGAGGCGCTTACGACTGGCGATTGAACGACGCTAGCCCGGGGTACGTCCGTCGGGATCGCCGACCAGTCCGTGGCGCAGCGCGAACATGGTCACCGCGGCGGTGTTGTGCAGCTTCAGTTTGCGCATCATGTTCGAGCGGTGTTTCTCCACCGTCTTCACCGACAATCCGAGATCCCGCGCGGATACCTTGTTCGAGAGTCCCTGCGCGATCCGCTGCAGGACCTCGCGTTCCCTGGCGGTGATGCGGCCGAGCATTAGCTCCTCCTCGCGCAGATTGCCGATTCCACCGCCGCCATCCTGAGCGACGATCGCGCGAGTCAAGGTCTCGCTGAGGAACAGACGCCCAGCCGCGGCCGAATGCAGTGCCGCGACGAGCTCCTCGAGCAGGGAGTCCTTGGAGACGCAGGCGCAGGCGCCATGGGTCAGCACCTCGTGCAAAGCGACCGCGTCGCGGTGGGCCGTGAGCGCGACGATGGGCGCCACCGTCGTGAACCGGGCCAGTTCGCCGAGGATCGCCGGGTAGGCGGGCAGCGCGTCGTCGATGTCGATCAGGCAGACCGCGGGACTCGGCAAGTCGGTCCGCTTCGCGACCGACAGCGATTCGAGAGTCGCGCTCACACGCACGCCGGGTTGGGAGGCGAGCAGGGACTCGAGCCCGGCGCGCAGGATCGGGTCGCGCGCGACCACGATCACCCGGAGCGGCGGAAGGGTCGACCTCGGACTCACGGGCGTGTCGCGCCTCGCTTGGATTCGTAGGTGTGTCCAGCCAGCCCTTGTCTTAACAATGACCGTGACTGACGTCAAGCGGGACCGCGCCGTAGGTCCCGTGATCGAGCCAGAGCCCCGGCGCTTTGCGCCAATATGGGCATCCCCGTGACCTTGCCCTATAATGCGCGGCTGCCAGGAGAGGTACCGAAGTGGTCATAACGGCGCCGACTCGAAATCGGATGGTCGGGTAATTCCGGCACGTGGGTTCGAATCCCACCCTCTCCGCCAGCCATAAAAAAAGGGTCCCCGCAGGGGGCCCTTTTTTTATGGCCGGTGCAGGGTGAGTGGACGAACCCACCCGGGTTCGAGCGGCGCGCGGTGGCGCGCCGCGACGGCGGAGCGCGCAGCGCGGAGGCGCCCGAAGGGCGAGGGCCGGAGCTCGTGGTGAGTGAACCAACCCCCTGCTGTAGGTAGATCCCCGTATTGCCCCCCGTCTGATCCCTCTCGGGCAAACCGCTCACCGCTATTCAGGGGGAAGCGGAATCGGACATCGGCGAAAGCTTGCATCGGCAGCATTCGCGGCTCCAGGGTCTGGCCCGCGCGAGGTTCTCGTCCCTGCGCGGAAGTCCAAGTACTTCAGTCGCTTATCCGATCTCGTCGCTCATTTTCCATCCTCCTGATCACCTGCGCGAGTGCATCGATTCGCGTGGCCGCCGCCGAGGAACCGCCGTTTCGTCGCTCCTCAAGCTGAGACGCAGTGCACTAAAGGCTCTTCACGGTGGCGTCGATACTCCGTGTCAAGAAGACCAGCGTGGCAAACCGACCCGGAGTGATCTCATGAACCAAGCCGCAACGTCCGACCCATTGGTTGCCACGCGCGACGTCCCGTCGCAGGTGCTCACGTTCTCGCTCGGCGAGGAGCACTTCGGTGTCGACATCCTCAGGGTCAAGGAGATCCGCGGCTGGACCCCGGTCACGAAGATTCCGCAGGTTCCGCCGCACGTGCTCGGCGTGCTGAACCTGCGCGGCTCCATCGTACCGATCGTCGACCTGCGCGTGCGCTTCGGACTCGCCCACGCCGAATTCACGCCGCTCACGGTGATCATCGTGCTCACGGTGAATGTCGGTGACACCCAAAGGGAGTTCGGACTGGTGGTCGATGGGGTCTCCGACGTCGTGAACATCGCCGCCGAGAACCTCAAGGACACGCCGAGCCTGGGAAGCGCCGCAGCGGCCGCCTGCATCCGCGGCCTGGCGGTCGTCGCCGAGCGCATGCTGATCCTTCTCGATGTCGACACGCTGATCGAGCGCGACGCCGAGCAGATCCGAATCCCGCCGCTGGCCGGAGCGGCTTGAAGTCAGTCGCGCCGGCCGACCGCCGTCGCCGAAGCAACGAACCGAGTGACACAGACAGATTCAATACCGAGGTGTGAGATGGCCAAGCCCAGCAGTCAGAAGAAGTCCCCCCGCAGCAAGTCGGCACGCATCACGGAGTCCGACCTGCGCGGCGAAATCGCCGCGATCAACCGTTCCCAGGCCGTCATCCACTTCGAGCTCGACGGCACGGTCATCTCGGCCAATGACAACTTCCTGAGCGTGCTCGGGTACAGCCTCGATGAGATCAAGGGCAAGCACCACAGCCTGTTCGTCGATCCCGCCTATCGGGAAACTCCCGCCTACCGGGCGTTCTGGGAAAAGCTCGGCCGCGGCGAGTACGACGCCGGCCAGTACAAGCGCATCGGCAAGGGCGGCAAGGAAGTGTGGATCCAGGCGAGCTACAACCCGATCCTCGA
>JAGWPY010000032.1 GCA_028870275.1 Gammaproteobacteria bacterium
CGCGGCGAGCCCTCGGCGAGGATGTCGAGGATCTTCAGGCGCGGGACCGTGACCTTGAGGCCCGCGTTGCGCAAGCCCGAACTCTCGGCCGTCGTGGTATTTTTCTGTCGCTGCGCCATGCTCCCGCATCCGGTATGATCGACGGCCGATTATCAGCCATTTGACGGCCGCACACCACCTTGACCAAGCACTTCCTCAGAACCGCACTCGCCGCCTGCGCGCTGGCACTGCTCGCCGCATGCGTCTATCGGATCAACATCCAACAGGGCAACTACCTCGATCAGGCGGCCGTGAACCAGGTCAAGCCGGGCATGACGCGCAGCCAGGTCCGTTATCTTCTCGGCACGCCCCTGGTCTCGAATCTGTTCGACACGTCCCGATGGGATTATGTCTACTATTTCAAGCGCGGGCACAGCCGGCACGTCGATCAGCGGCGCGTCACCGTCTTCTTCGACGGCGACAAGGTCACGCGGATCGACAAACCCTCGGACGCGCTGGCCGCGGAGCAGGAAAAGAACCTCGCCAAGATCAAGAACGGCCGGATCTATTGAGGCCGCCGGCCGCCCGACGCCTGCGCGCGGATTTCGGGTCCTCGCGCAAAGCCCGGTAGATCTCCACCCGATCGCCCTCGATGAGTCTATGGCAGGCCGGAACTAGGCGACCGTGGATCCCGTGCCCGTGCGAGAAGTCCACGCCGGCGAAATCGGCATCCGTGGCCGCGAGCTGCAGCGCATCCTCGATGCAGGCCCCTTCGGGCAGCCGATAGGTCTTGGCGATCACGCGTCCGGGCAGCGCGTGAACCACCTCGATCAGCATCGATCGGCGACCGGCGCCCCCGCCGCAGTGTAGACCTGGCGGGCACGCGCCACGAAGGCATCGACGATCGTCCCGCAGAGCGCCTCGAACACCGGGTTCATGGCCGCCGCGGTCAACACACTCTTGAACTCGAAATCGACCCGGAAACTGACGCGCGAGCCCGCCGAGCCCGACTCGAATCGCCAGTGACCCTGCAGCCGGCGGAACGGGCCGCGCACCAGGCGCATGGTGATCTCCGCTCCCGGTCGCAGGGCGTTGCGGGTCGTGAACTCCGTGCGCAGCAGGCCACGCGCGATGCTGATCGAGGCCATCACCTCGGCGACGCCGGCCGGCTCGACGTGGGCTGCCGTGCACCAGGGAAGGAACTCCGGATAGCGATCGACGTCGTTGACGAGTTCGTACATCTGCTGCGCGGTATAGGGCACCTGCGCGCTTCGTTCGACAACCTTCAATCGGTCCTCCCGCGGCCGATCGGCCGCTACCGCCCGGGAATTTTCCGGCAAAACGGCGGGCAATACAAAGGCGCACCCGGTAGACTTGGCAAGCACGTGAAAACCCAGGAAAAAATCCCGCCCATCGCGGTCAACCGCCGAGCGCGCTTCGACTATTTCATCGAGGAGCGGCTGGAGGCCGGGCTCGCGCTCGAAGGCTGGGAGGTCAAGAGTCTGCGCGCCGGCAAGGCGCAGATCGCCGAGGGTTACGTGTACCTCAAGGACGGCGAGGCCTTCCTGTTCGGCGCACACCTGACTCCGCTGGTCTCGGCCTCCACCCACGTCCAGGCGGACCCGACCCGAACGCGCAAACTGCTGCTTAACCGCCGCGAACTCGATCACCTCGTGGGCGCGGTCGAGCGCCGCGGCTACACGATCGTGCCGCTCGAGCTCTATTGGAAAGCCGGGCGCGCCAAGCTCGCGATCGGGCTCTCCAAGGGCAAGAAACAGCACGACAAGCGCGCGACCGAGAAGGAGCGCGACTGGCAACGCGACAAAGGTCGGATCCTGAAGTCGCTGCGGCGCTGAAATCGCGGTCGGCGGTTGAAATCGGCCGGCTGCGCCCCGATGGTTCGCTTCCGAAGAGGCGAGAGGGTACACTGCCGCTTCGAATGGGGGCCGACCGGTTTCGACACGGGTGCTGAACCTCCAGGTGCGTACCGAGGTGCAGGTTACCTCGTTAAACTGACTTGCAAACTCATAGTTGCCAACGAAGACAACTACGCTCTAGCCGCCTAATCGCGGCTGAACCTCGACCGGCCCGTGCTGGTGCGGACGACTCGGGGGTAGCGCTCACCAGCTAGCGGGATAAACGGGTCCTGGGTGGATCCCGCGAATCGTCACAGGGCTGGCTACCGGCTTTCCCTGCCCGTCGGGGCAGCCAGCGGCGAGATCAATAGACTGGGCTACGTACGTAGGTCTTGGAACGTAGGGCTTGTGGACGGGGGTTCGATTCCCCCCGGCTCCACCAATTCTCGACACGCGTGACCGCGGCGGCCGCGGCGCGGCTGGTGTGCGATCGCGGCCGCGCAGCGACTCCCGGCGGGCTAGGCCTCGCGTGCCGTCTCGGGCGCCGCCGCATCGGGCCGCGCGAGCGCTCCGGCCGCGAGCGCCGCCGCGATCGCGACGAGGTAGCCACCGGCCGCGGTCAGCGCAATGGCCGGCCCTAGACCGGCCGCGGCGCCGAAGCCGTACTCGCTCGCAAGCGCCACCGCGGTCGGGCCGAGGCCCGCGCCGACCGCGACGTTCAGGAAGAAGCTGACCGCCATCGCCAGCCCGCGCGAGCCGTTCGGCACCACGTCGAGGATCGCCGAGAAGCCGGCCGCGGTCACGATGCCGGACAGCGCGAAGTACACCGGCACCGCGGTGAGCACGACCGTGAACCGCGGCGAATTGATCATCCACGCGATCGGCAGGATTGCCGCGCCGGCGACCAGGCAGACGGCGAGCTTGCGCGGCAGCCCGCCGCGCGCGCCCGCGAAATCCGCGAGCGAGCCGCCGAGCAGCACGCCAGCGCCAAAACCCGCGGTGAGGAACATGCCGAGCTGCACGCCGATCTGCGCGGCATCGCGGTGGAACGTGCGGATCAGCAGCGAGGGTGCCCAGGCGCCAACGGCGTTGTCGACGAATGAGGCTGCCGCGACGACCAGGTAGATCGGCGTTACGCGACGCCAGGCGCTCGCAGCGCGGCCGGCGGCGGCGGCCTCCTCGCGGTGGCGCCGGGGCTCGCGGATCGCGAGGATCAGGAGCGCCCACGCCAGGCCCGGAGCGCCGAGCAGGATCAGAACCAGCCGCCACGGCGCGTACGCCACGAGCGGCGTGCCGGCGAGAATGCCCGAATCGACCGCCTCGAGCACGCCGCCGCCGATCAGGATCGACGCGCCGATGCCGATCGCGATGCCGCTCAGGAAGCAGCCGACCGCGGTACCGCGTCGCGACGGCGGAAAATAATCGCTGATCAGCGAGATCGCCGCCGGCGAGAGTACGGCCTCGCCGAGCCCGACCACGACGCGGCCGGCGAACAGCTCCGCGAAGCCTCGCGACAGCGCGCAGGCGAGCGTGCCGAGGCTCCAGACCACCACGCCGCAGAGGATCAGGTTGCGGCGCGAGACCCGGTCCGCGAGGTAGCCGAGCGGGATCCCCGCGACGCCGTAGACCACCGCGAACGCGGTGCCGAGCAGCAGGCTGACCTGGGTGTCCGAGATGCCGAGGTCGCGGCGGACCGGATCGACCAGCAGGCTCAACACCTGCCGGTCGGTATACGAGAGGATCGCGGTCGCGATCAGGATCGCGACAACGGTCCATGCATATCCGCGGCCAGGGTAGGCCGCGTCGTCCGGGCGCCGCTCAGGCATCGCCCAGGCCCCCGGCCGCCGCCGCCACCGCAGCCGCCGCGCTCAGAATTTCACGCTGAGGTCGGCGCCGATCGTGCGCGGCTGGTTGGTGGCGACGCGGTTGAGGATCGAGATGTTCGCCGACAGCGCGCCGGTGTTCGACAGCAGCGCCCGCTTGTTGGTCAGGTTGTCGATGAACAGCGTCGCGCTCCAGCGGTCCGCCTCGACGCCGGCGCGCGCGGCGACCAGGTCGTAGGAAGGCAGCGTGTTGCGCGTGTAGGTGATGTCCTGGATCGAGCCCACGTAGCTGTTGGTCGCGCGCGCCACGAACGCGAGCGCGTGACCAAACGGACGGCGGTAGGCGATGCTCGTGTTGGCGGTGATCTCGGGCACGTCGAGCAAGCGGTCGCCCGAGACCACGCCCGCGGCCGTCACCGTGGTCGAGTTCGTCGCGTGCGTATAGCCGAGGTTCTGCGACAGCAACCAGCCCTCCGCGAGGTTCAGTGCGAGCTCGACCTCGGCGCCATAGGCCTTCGCCTTGCCCGCGTTGGTCGTGAACTTGTAGCCGCAGCCCGGCGCCACCTGCTGCTGCACGTCGTTCCACAGCTCGTAGTACACGTCGCCGTTCAGCGAGACGCGCGAGTCGAATAGCCGCGCCTTCTCGCCGAGCTCGTAGCTCCAGACGCTGTCGGGGCCGAACTGCGTGGGCGCCGGCGTGCACGGCGGCGGAATCGGCGAGTTCGGACCGCCAGGCCGGAAGCCCTTCGCGATGGTCGCGTACACGGTCAGGTCGTCGTTCGGGATGTAGGCCAGGTTCACCTTCGGCGTGACGCCGGAGTTCGCCGCGAGGCCGTGCAGCGTCGCGCTGGTGCCGTTCGCGGAGATGCCGCTGACGCTGGTCGCCGAGTTGCTGTGATAGGTGAAGTAGCGCGCGCCGACCGTCGCTTTCAGGTGATCGGGCAGCAGGTAAGAGGTCTCGCCGAACAGCGCGTACTGGTCAACGCCGAGCGCGCGATGGTTGTCGGCGAGGTTGTTGGTGCCGAACAGCGCGGTGAAACCGTCGTAGTAAGAGTAAACGTGCGAGGTCGCGCGGAAGTTGCTGTAGTAGCCGCCCATGAGCCATTGCCAGGCGCCGTCGCCAGTGGAGGCGACGCGCAGCTCCTCGCTGACCTGGCGCGAATAGTCGTCCTCGGAAATCGAGCCGGCGCCAAGGCCGCCGGCGGCGGTCGAGAACGGGAAATTCGCCGGCGGGCCGAGGAAGCCGCCGATGTAATACTGCATCGCCTCGGAGATGTCCTGCGTCTGCAGCTGGCGGCGCGTCCAGTTCGAGGTCGCGGAGACCACCTGGAAGCCGTCGAATTCGTACTTCACGTTCAAGTGGTACAGGTTGAACACGTCCTGGAACGGCTCGGATACGTCGAACGGCTGGTAGTGCACCTCGTTGCCCGGCGGCACGTCGATCGTGTTCGGAGCGCCCTGGTTGATTCGCTGATACATCACCCCGGCGCTCACTCTCAGCCGGTCGGTGGGCTGCACGAGCAGCGTGGCGCGGCCGCCTTTCAGGATCTCCCAGTTCGACTGCTTGATCCGCTGCGCGACTGGCGCCGCGGCGACGTCGCCACGGAGGGTGCTGTTGTTTGTTTCCAGCGGGAACGGGTTCAGGACGTCGCGGTCGATCCAGCCGGCGATGTGCTTGTCAGTAACCACGACGCGCAAGGCCGAGTTGTTCCACAGCGGCGCGTTCAGCATCGCGTTGAACGTGTGGTTGAAGCCGCCGCCGTCGGTGCCGGAGCCGATCGCCTGCGCGCTCGCCGCGAAGCTCCGCGGATCTGGCTCGTTCGTCACGAGCTTGACCGTGCCGCCCATCGAGCCGGCGCCGTAGAGCGTTCCCTGCGGGCCGCGCAGCACTTCGATGCGGTTCAGGTCGTACAGGTCCGGATCGATCACGACCTTGCCATTCTGCGCCATTGCGGGCGGCGTCAGCGCGGTCTCGTCCAGATAGAAGCCGACGGTCGGCGACTCGCCGCCGGTCGACGTGAGGCCGCGCATCTCGAACTCCGTCTGGCCCGGTCCCGAGGTCTTGAACGACAGGCCCGGAACCTGCTGCGCGACCGCGACCATGCTGGAGAGCCCCGCGGCGGTCAGGTCCGCGCCGCTCAGCGCAGTGATGCTGATCGGCGTACTCTGCACGGTCGAGCGGCGCTTCTCGGCGGTGACCACGATCTGCTCGAGCTCGTGCCCCGAAGCGGAGGCACCGCCGGCGGCCTGCGCGCTGCTCTGCGCAACCGCGAGCCCCGCGCACAACGTCATGCCGGCGACTGCGGCGCCGACCGCGGCCTTGGGTCTTGTCATCGTTGCATCCCCTATTTACGTTCGTGGACGGCCCGGCGATCGTCTCGTCCACCGCAGGACCGTTCCGCGCATTCTATGCGGGATCCGGCGACTTTGCCGCCGGCTCGGCATTGAGCGCGTACTTCATGATGCGCCCGTGCCGCCCT
The DNA here is from genome assembly GCA_028870275.1 of Gammaproteobacteria bacterium. Lineage (GTDB taxonomy): Bacteria > Pseudomonadota > Gammaproteobacteria > Steroidobacterales > Steroidobacteraceae > Bog-1198. Next base: position 6,139 of record JAGWPY010000032.1, read on the forward strand.
TCGCGGTCGCGCTCCAGCTCGTAGACGTCGCCCACCGGTCCCCGGCGCCGGCCGGCGACCGCGGCGATCGCAGCGCGGTCCGCCTCGTCGAGGCGCAGGCTCGCGCACTGCATGTGCGCCGGCAGATGCGCGGCGCTGACCGCGCCGACGATCGCGGCCGCGACCTGCGGGCGGTCCAGGACCGCGACGGTTGCGACCGTCGCGATGTCGTAGCGATGTTTCGCGGCGATCGCGGCGAGCGCCCGCAGAAGCTCCTGGAACAGCGCCCAGCCGCCGAAATCCTCGATGATCAGCCCATATTTCACCAGCGAACGGTTCGCCACCTCGCCGCCCGGGTCGGCGCGGCCGAGCCAACGCTCGGACAGGAATCCGCCAGCGACCGTGCCGTAGCAGAGCAGCGCGATGCGGTTCGCGCGGCAGAACTCGACCATCCGAGCTGCCGGCCGCTCGTCGAGGAGCGAGTACTGCACCTGGTGCGCGGCCACCGGCACGCCGGCCGCGACGATCTCGGCGAGGCGCGCGGTGTCGAAGTTGGTCGCGCCGATGCGCGCGATCTTGCCGGCGCGACGCAGCCGCTCGAGCTCGAGCGCGACCTCGACGTAGCGGGACACCGCGTAGTCCCACCAGTGGAACTGCACCAGGTCTAGCCGCTCGACGCCGAGCCGCGCGAGCGACCGGTCGATGATCCTCTCCACGTATCGGCCGTCGACGCGCTCGAGGTCCGGCAGGTCCGGCACGAACTTCGTATGCACCTGCAGCCGGCGCGCGAGCTGCGGATACGTGCCGCGGAAGCGGCCGATCAGCTCCTCGACGCCGGTGTAGATGTCCGCGCAGTCGAACGTCGTGATCCCCGCCTCGACGAAGGCGGCCATGTCCAGGACGGCCTGCCGCGGGGCGACGGCGCCGTGGCCGCCGGCGAGATGCCAGCCGCCCTTGATGATCCGCGAGATCGAGTAGCCGTTCGCGAACGAGTGCCGCGGGATCACGCGCCGCGCCCGGCCGCGGCGCCCGGCCCGGCTGGCTCCGCGGCCTGCACCGCGGTCACGTCCACGCGGCGGAAATGCCGTAGTCCGGTGCGCGTGATCCGCAAGCGCGTCGGGCAGTTCGGGTCGGGACAGGCAACCTCGGCATCGGTGGACATCCAGTCCTCGGGCACCGTGACCCGCTGCTTCGCAGGCAGCAGCGGCAGGAGCGCCGCCAGCGAGTAGATCGAGAAGCCCTGCCCCGGAGGCAGTTTCAGCATCTCGCCGTGCAGCTCGAAGTAGTCGCCGGGGCGCGCGCCGCAGTAGACCTTGGCGCCCGGTGGCACGATTACCTCGACGCGCAGGTCGTACAGGTCGAAGCCACCTGCCTGCGCCGCAACCACATCGCTCATGGTCCACCCCTCTCCTCGTGCGCGGCGCGCGCCTCTGCGACCTGGTCGGTGATGCTGATCGCCGTGCGCAGCGCGAGGAGACCGTCCTCGCCGCTGACCGGCGCAGGGCCGCCCGTCGCGGCCGCGGCGAGAAACGCCTCGATCTCGTCCCGCAGGGCGTCGCCCTGATCGTAATTGGTCTCGTCGATCGCCACCTGCGGAGTGCCGTCCGCGGCGGTGCCGCCCTTGCGGATCACCGTGCGTACCTTCTGGTGCAGGTCGAGAGACACGTAGGCATCGTCCTGGAAGAGTCGCAGGCGGCGCTCGGTCTTCAGGCTCACCCGGCTGGCGGTCGCGTTGGCGACGCAGCCGTTCGCAAAGCGCAGGCGCGCATTGGCGATGTCGATCTCCCCGGAGAACACGCTGGTGCCCACCGCATCGACCGAGACCACCGGTGAACGTACGATCGACAGGATCAGATCGATGTCGTGAATCATCAGGTCGAGCACGACGTCGACGTCGGTACCGCGCGCCTTGAACGGCGCGAGCCGCGCGGACTCCACGAAACGCGGCACGGCGAGGAGCGGCTGCAGCGAACGGACGGCGGCGTTGAACCGCTCCAGATGCCCGACCTGAAGAATCCGGCCGGCGCGCTTCGCCGCCGCGATCAGACTCTCGCCCTCGGCGACGGTGACGGTCATCGGTTTCTCGACCAGCACGTGCGCACCTCCTTCGAGGAACGCGTGCGCGATCGGGTGATGCGTCGGGGTCGGCGTGACGATGCTGACCGCGTCGACGCGACCGACCAATTCGCGGTAATCGGTGGTCGCCTCGCAACCGAGCTCGGCCGCGAGGGCGGCGGCCGCGGCGCCATTCGAATCGGCGACCGCGACCAGGCGGGAGCGGTCCAGCGCCGCGTACTTCTGCGCATGAAAGCGGCCGAGATAGCCGACGCCGACGACCGCGGTGCGCAACCGCCCGTCGGGACTGGGTTTTTCTGCCCTCACCCGCCACATTGTACCGCGCCGCGGCGCGGCACGGAGCGGAATCGTCTACAATTGAGTGATGCGGATCTCGAGCCTATTGGGCCATTACGGCGGCTGGCGCCAGGAACTCGTGGCCCTGCTCGCCTGGCTGGCGGCCGGCGCACTGATCCTGCCGTTGCTGATCTATCTCTGCGGCGTGAGTTTCCTGGGGCCGCTCGACGGCGGCGGCCTCGGCCGCACCTATGGAACCGTCTTCTCTGGGCTCTACGGCGGAGCGCCATCGTCCTGGGTCGTGCTCGTCGGGCCGTACGCGCTCTTTCTGCTGTTGCGACTGCTGCGCCTCTGGTGGCGGGTCGGGGCCGCGGCCAACTAAAGAATCCCGCGCGGCGGACGTTAACCGGAATTGAGCGGACCGCCCAATCGGTCCGCAGGAGACCGGAGTCCGAGCATGACCGTCGATTTCGCCCAGGGGCCGCTGGCGACGATCAGTCTGCCATCGCCGCCGGGCGTGGCGGCACGGATCATCGACCTCGCCCAGGATCCCACGACCGAGATGGATCAGGTCGCGAAGGTGATTGGCATGGATCCGGCGCTCACGGCGAAGGTCCTACGCATCGCCAATTCCCCCCTGTATGCGCAACGGCGCCGAAGCGAGAACCTGCGCCAGGCGCTGGTCGTGCTTGGACTGAACGCGACTCTCGCGCTCGCCCTGAGCTTCACGCTGGTGAAGTCCCTGCGCGGCACCCGTCCCAATGGTCTCGACTACCCGCGGTACTGGCGACGCGCACTGCTCAGCGCGACCGCGGCCCGCGCGCTGATCGATGCACTGCGCCGACCCCGGGCCGAGGAATGCTTTCTCGCCGGGCTCCTGCAGGACGTCGGCATGCTGCTGCTCGACGCCGCGCATCCTGCACTCTATGCCGGCGCAGCGGCCACGCAGTCGGACCATGCTTCGCTGGTCGAATTCGAGCTGCAGCGGGTGAAGACCGACCACGCTGCGATCGGTGCCGCGGCGATGCGGCGCTGGCGCCTGCCCGAACGGATCGCGCGGGCGATCGGCGCCAGCCACGGCTCCAGGCCCCGGCCGGCGGTCGATGACGAGGACCTGTTCGATCACTGCGTGGCTCTGTCCGGGCCCATCGCGGACCTGTTCCTCGCGCCCGAGGACAGGCGCGAATTCGCCGAGGAGGCGCTCGCGGTCGAACGGGGCACGGGACTCGACAAGGCTCACTTCGGCCAGGTGCTCGCATCGATCGGCGCGATCATTGCCGATACGGAGCAGTTGTTCGACGCGACACTGCTCGACCCGCAGGAGACCGAGCGGACCCTCGAGCAGGCGCGCGAAGTGCTGATGATCCGCAATCTGCAGGTGCTGCGCGACATCAACGTGTTGAGGGCGGTCGCCGAAAGCTCCTCGACGCGCGCCCAGGAGCTCGAAGAGGCATCCCGCCGGGATGCCCTGACCGGCGCCTACAATCGCGCCTACCTCGATCGCATCCTGGCGAGCGAGTTCGAGAATTCGCTGCGCCACGGCTGGCCGCTCAGCGTGGCCTTCGCGGACCTGGACAATTTCAAGTCGATCAATGACCGCTTCGGCCACGCGGCGGGAGACGCAATCCTGCGCACTACCGCGCGAATCCTGCGCGAGAACACCCGGGAATCCGATCTTCTCGCACGTTACGGCGGCGAGGAATTCGTCGTGGTGCTGCCGGCGACCGATTCGCTCACCGCGCGCCAGGTCTGCGAGCGGATCGTCGTGGCCTTCCAGGAGACTCGGCACGAGATCGGTTCGACGCACGCCATCGTCACGATCTCGATCGGCTGCGCAACCCACGGCGCCCGGTCGCCATTCACCGACGTCGACTCCCTGGTCGATGCCGCGGACCGCGCGCTCTACACCGCGAAGATGCGCGGTCGCAATCTGGTCGTGCCGTTCGAGCGCGGCGCGACCGACCTCGCGCCGTCGGCCGCGCGTCTGCGCCGCAGCGTCTGAAGACGGATCAGTTCTCGCGCGCGGGGGCGTTGCGCTGGCCGTGCCGCCAGTCCGGGAACCGCTCGATGCTCGCCAGCCGGATGCCGACCGCAAAATAGAGTCGTAGGTCCTCGAGCGTGCCACGCACGTCCCAAGTGGGCAGGTACCGGTCCGCCGGACGCAGATACGCCCGAGAGAAATACCGGTCGACCTGTTCACCGCCCCAGACGGGCCCCATCGCCGCATCGTCGGGACCGCCGATCGCGTACAGCGAGGGCAGGCCGCGGCCAGCGAACACTGCGGCGTCCGAACGCGCGAACCTCAGGCGCATCGGTTGCGGGTCACCGTGGACCAGGCGACCCTGGAGATCGGCGGCCGCGACCAGGAAATGGTCGAGCTGTGACTCGCCGAAGGCGAACGAGGACACGTCGCGCGTCGGCCCGCCGACGTGCAGCATCTCGAGATCGATGTCGGCGACCGTGCTGGTGAGCGGACAGCGCGGGTGGTCCGCGTACCAGGCGGCGCCCAGCGAACCGTATTCGCCCGCTGTCGTCGCCAGGAACACGATCGATCGCTGCGGTTCGGCGCGCGCGAAACGTTGCGCGAGCAGCAGCAGACCGGCCACGCCGGTCGCATCATCCACCGCCCCGGGCAGCGCCGCGGATCGCCCGCCTTCGCTCACCCGGCCGAGCTGGTCCCAGTGGGCGCTGTACAGGACGCACTCGCGCGGATGCCTGCGGCCCTTGACGAAGGCCGCGACGTTCTGCGAGTCGAAGCGCCGCACGGTCTCGCGTACCGACGCCTGCGCCTCGAGACCGAGATCGAGGGCGCGGAAATCGGCCGCCTGCGCGCGGGCCGCCGCGACCGCGAAATTCTCGCCCGCGGCCGAGAACACCTGCCGAGCCGCCGACGCGCTCAGCCAGCCCTCGACGAGCGGCTCCGAGGCATGGCCATCGGCGGCGGGAGCCTCGATCAGCCCCCCGGTGTAGCGGTTCATCAGGGCCGACCAGGGTTCGGCGGCCGGGGAGTCGACCTGCAGCAGCAGCACGCCTCGAGCGCCGTGACGCGCGGCCTCGGCGAACTTGTAGCGGGCGAGGCCGTAGTTCTCGATCGCGCTGCGCCCCGCGGTGCTCACGCCGGGCGGCAGCCCGTCGAGCACGAGCACCGTGCGTCCTCGCACGTCGGCGCCGGCGTAGTCGTGGCGATTCAGCTCCAGCGAGTCGATGCCGTAGCCGACGAACACGACGCGGCTCGCGCGCAGCGACCCCGAGCCGCTCTCCCTGGGGGTCCACAACAGCATGCCGGACGGATAGGCGATCCGTATGGCGGCGCCCTCCTTGCCGGTCGGCGAGAATGCCAGGCGAGGCGCGACCGCCGGCCGGAGTTCCACGAGCGGCACCTGCTGCGTGTAGGAGTCGCCGAAGGCGGGCTTCAGGCCGAACTCGCCCAGACGCCCGGCCAGATAGGCGACCGTGGCATGCGCCCCGGCGGTGCCGGGCCGGCGGCCGTCGAATCGCGCCGACGCGATCGTCGCCAATTCGCGACGCAGGCCCGCGTCGTCGAATTCGACCGCGACCCGGGGTCGCGGCGGCGCATGGGCGCAGGCGGCGAGCGCGCACACTCCGCCGAGGGTCAACGAGCGGAGCGGACGCGGCCAGCGCATCACCAGAGGACTCCGGGACTCTAGCGAACCAAGGCGTACCGCAGGATCATCGCGCAGATCACCGCGACCGTGGCGATGTGCGCGAACGACCGCCAGGCGCGCAGTTGCAGCTGCCCGAGGAAACTCGCCGCGGCCGCGGCAGTCAGACAAGCGAAGCCGACCAGCAGCGAGACCAGCCGGGGAACGGTACCCGCGAGCTCCGGGTGCGATCCGGACATCGACGAGTAGATGATCGAAAGTACCGCGAGGCTGAAGGTCGCGGAGACGGAGGTTCCGAGCAGGATACCGAACAGGACCGTCAGCGGACGCATGCGGGAAATCTCGGATACAATGCCCAATCAGCCATTATTCGCCACCCCCGTTCGGGTCGGACGTTAGTTTACAGGAGAATCGGAACGGTGATCACCAAAGCGTCGAATGCCGCGCGCTCGCGCTGGATGACCGGCATGGCCGTCGGCCTGGGCGCAGTCGCGCTCGCGGCCCTGCTCGGCGCTGCGATGACCTCGACGCATGCGACCACGGCGGCGACGAACGGTTCCCCGCCCGCGCTCGCCCCAACCGCCCAGGAAGGCTATGTGGCCCGCCGGGTCGCGGACATCGTCGCGCGCGAACACTATCGGCGCGAGCCGCTCGACGATCAGCTCTCCAGCCTGATCCTCGATCGCTACCTGAACACGCTCGACGGCGAACGCAGTTATTTCTACGCAAGCGACATCGCCGAGTTCGATCACTACCGGTATGAGCTGGACGATGCGATCCGCTCGGGCGACATGTCGCCCGCCTTCGCGATCTTCCGCCGCTACCAGCAGCGCACCACCGAACGCATGAACTACGCGATCGGACTGCTCGCCAAGGAGCCCGATTTCAACGTCGACGAGTCCTTCGCGTTCGACCGGTCCAAACAGCCCTGGCCGGTCGACCAGGCGGAGATGGACGAGCTCTGGCGCAAGCGGGTCAAGAACGACGAGCTTTCCCTGCTGCTCGCCGGCAAGAAGTGGCCGGGGATCGTCCAGACGCTGCGCGATCGCTACCAGCACGTGATCCGCAGGATCGACCAGACCAAGCCGGAGGACGTGTTCGAGGCGTTCATGAACGCATACGTACTTTCGCTCGACCCGCACTCGAATTATTTCTCGCCGCGGGACTCCGAGGAATACAACATCCAGATGAGCCTGAGCTACGAGGGCATCGGCGCCTCGCTCCAGATGCACGACGACTATGTCACGGTGGTCGACGTGATCCCCGGCGGCCCGGCCGCGATCAGCGGCAAGCTCGCCCCGAACGACCGCATCACCGCGATCGGCGAGGGCCCGAAGGGCGACATGGTCGACGTGATCGGCTGGCGGCTGGACGACGTGGTGCAGAAGATCCGCGGCCCCGGCGGCACCCAGGTTCGGCTGCAGATCCTGCCGGCGGGCGCGGCGCCGGGCTCGCCGCAGAAAGTGCTGACCTTCACGCGCAATCGCATATCGCTCGACGCACAGGCGGCTCAGGCGAACATGCGCGAAGTCGAGCGGGACGGCCGCAAGATCAAGGTCGGCGTGATCAAGGTGCCGAGTTTCTACCAGGACTACGACGCGAACCGCGCGGGGGTCAAGGATTACCGCAGTACCACCCGGGACGTGAAACGGCTGATCGACAAGCTGCGCGGCGAAGGCATGCAGGTGTTGATCATGGACCTGCGTGGCAACGGCGGCGGCTATCTGCCCGAGGCCGAGTCGATGGTCGGGTTGTTCATCCACCGCGGACCCGTGGTCCAGCTGCGCGACACCACCGGCCACATCGAGGTCGACGACGACCCGGACCCGGCGATCTTCTATTCCGGTCCCCTGATCGTGCTGGTCGATCGCCTCAGCGCTTCGGCGTCCGAGATCTTCTCCGGAGCGCTCCAGGACTACGGACGCGCGGTGATCGTCGGCCAGGAGACCTATGGAAAGGGCACGGTGCAGAACGCGCATCCCCTCAATTACTCGCTCTTCGGCCACAAGCCCGACCTCGGTCAGCTCAACGTCACCATCGGCAAGTACTATCGGGTCACCGGCGGCAGCACCCAGGATCGGGGCGTGATGCCCGACATCGCCCTGCCCTCGCTGATCGACATTCACGAAGTCGGCGAGAACACGCACGATCGCGCGCTGCCCTGGGACCAGATCCAGCCCGCCGACTTCACGGCAGAGGCCAACCTGGCGCCGGTGATCGCGGAACTGGGCAAAATGCACGACGTGAGGACCCGCGACAGCGCCGATTTCCGTTACCTCGACGCGGACATCGCCGCGGTGGACGCCATGCGCGCCGAGAAGACCTTGTCCCTGTCGCTGAAGGTGCGCCAGGCCGAGCAGGCTCGGGAGGACGCCGCGCGCCTGGCCCGGGAAAACGCCTGGCGGGTCGCCCACGGCAAGGCGCCGTTGAAGTCCGTCGATCAGATCAAGCACGACGAATCGGCCGGGATCATCCTCGCCGAGGCCTCACAGATCGCCGCGGATTACGCCACCCTCCCCGCGGGGACGCCGGTTCCGGCGCCGGCCCGGGCGGTGTCGGGTGCGCAGCGCGCCCCGGGCGGTCACTGACCCGCCCGGGGCCCGTCCGGCTCGCGCTCAGCGCAGCAACAGCGTGAACAGGTCCCAGTAGTCCTCGGCGAGCACGTTCCACTGGGTCGTCGAGCCGGCCTTCGCCGCACGGGCGGGCGACAGGGAGTCCGCGGTCGGGACCGTGTCGGCGGGATTGCGGTACTCGCAGACGGCACGCAGCCGCTCGAGCTTGGCCTTGACGAGCACGTTGATCCTCGCCTGACCGTTCACCGCGGCGACCGCACCCTGGATCCTCTGCATGTAGCCGTCGCACTCGGCCCGCGAACCGAAGGTCATCTCCTGGACACGACGGGCGACCGCCTCTTTGGCCCTTGCGGCGATCCCGAACCCATCGACGGTCTCGCACAGCAGCTCGGCGTAGCCGATGATCGCGAGGTTGATGGTGCGTCGTGCCGGCAGGGAAATGCCGGGGAACGGTGCCGCCGGTTCGCCGACGATCGCATTGCGCTCGAGCTGCAGATCACGGACGTCGCCATCGGCCGCGGCCACCTCCGAGCGCAATGACTGGAGCGCCTTCTGCAGTTCGCGGCGGCGGAAATAGTGCCAGAACGCTCCGAGCCTCGCATGCTCGTTCTCGCCCGAGGACAGCCGCACGCGCAGCTCGTCGGCACGCACCCGCGCGTCGCGCAGACGTTCGTCCGCCGCGGATAGACGCGACGAGCGTTCCGCCGCGCACTGTTCGCGGAATCTCGCGGTCTCGCGCTCCTCCTGCTGCCGCGACAGATCGCCGGCGAAAGTCGCGAGCCGCTGATGACAGATCTTCCAGAGCGCGCGCAGCTGATAGAACACGAGCGCGCTGAACCCGGCGCCCGGGTCGGCGAGCAGTTCGCCGAGCGCGTCGAGCTGTTCCTGGACGCGGATGGTCGCGCCCTCCTGTTGTTTCAGGCGGTCGCGCATCAGATGAAATTCGTCCTGCAGATCCGCGTAGGCCTTCTTAAGGCCCGCGCGATTCTGGAAGAGCTGCATCAAGCGCTCGTCTTCGGCACCAGCCGGGGCGCGCTCGCTGCGGAACGGATTCAGTCGGTCGATCAAGCTTGAGTCCCGCACTCCATGATGCTCCACGGGCAGTCAGGCGGAGCCTTCCCCACGATCAGAATCGGTGACCGCACTCCGCGCAGTACTCGAGCCACTTGTTCAGCATCATGTTGCGCGCCCAGCGGCGGTCGAGCTCGCGCGCGAGCCGCTCCTGCCAGCGGCGCATCGCCGGATGTCGCTCCACCCCGCGCAGGGCGCGCACCTCGGCGAGACGGGCGTCGTGGTACACGCAGACTTCGAGATCCGGTTCGTGGGTCGTCCCGCCGTCCTCCCGAAACTCGTACGTCAGACGCAGCAGGCTCGTGTAGCGCGAGTGCTCCAATGGAATGAGATACAGATCGCAGCCGTCGCCCACGCTGGACGAGGCTGGCGAGCGCACGGCGCGGGGATCGGCGACCAGCCAGGACATGCGCAGATAATTACTCTCGTAGAGCGTCATGAGGCCGACGAAACCACCGGGTTTCGCGCGCCATGAGGTCGGACAGAGCTGATCGGCGATCATGGTCCGACTATACCACGCGACTATGCAGCGTCACGGACGCAGCCGGCGTTCCACGCCGGTACGGTCGAGGATGCGGCTGGACATCTCCTCGATCGAACATTCGGTCGAATCGATCACCGGGATCCCATGCCGCTCGAACAGCGCCTCCGCCGCCCGCACTTCGAAGGCGACCTGGCCGGCCGAGGCATAACGGCTGTCAGGCCGACGTTCGTTGCGGATCTGTTGCAGACGTTCCGGTCTGATCGTCAGCCCGAACAGCTTCCGAGCGAACGGTTCGAGCGCCTTCGGCAGGGTGCGCGACTCGAGGTCCTCCTCGGTGAGCGGATAATTCGCCGCGAAGATGCCGTATTGCATGGCCAGATACAGGCAGGTGGGCGTTTTGCCGGAACGCGAGATCCCCACCAGGATCAGGTCGGCCCGCGCATAGCCGCCGACGTGCGAACCGTCGTCGTTCGCCAGGGCGTAGTTCGTGGCGTCGATCCGCAGCGCGTATGCGTGGCCGTCGGCCATTCTGTGCGCGCGGCCGACGGCGTGACTCGACTGCGTCTTCAACTCGTTTTCGAGGGGCGCAAGGAACGGGTCGAAGAAATCGAGAAAGAACCCCTCGCTGCCGCGGACGACGTTGCGCACGTCCTCCTGCACGAGCGTGCTGAAGACGATGGGCCGGATGCCCTCCTGTTCGCCGACCAGATTGATCTTGCGAACGGCCTCGCGCGCCTTGTCAACCGTGGAGATAAATGGCACAGTGATTTGTCGAAACTCGATGCCGTCGAATTGCGTCATCAGGCTGTGACCCATCGTTTCCGCGGTAACTCCCGTCTGGTCAGAAACGAAGAACACGGTTCGCTTGTTCAAGGGTGACCCCGTGATTGCGCGCCGACGCGGGCGCATCCACCTCGACAGTGTTCCATCATAACCGGCACCGGACAAGCACCTCTCCATGAAGCCCTATATCGTTCCGTTCGAGAAGCTCAAGGCCACCGACGTCGACCTGGTCGGCGGCAAGAACGCGTCGATCGGCGAGATGATCGGCCATCTCGCAGCGCTCGGCGTGTCGGTTCCGGGCGGGTTCGCCACCACGGCGCACGCCTACCGCGACTTCCTGTCGCGGGACGGACTCGACGCTCGCATCCGCGATGAACTCGCCGGACTCGACGTCGATGACATTGGCCGGCTCACCGAGGTCGGCGCGAAGATCCGCGGCTGGATGCTCGCCACGCCCTTTCCGGAACGCCTGCACAGGGAACTGATCGATGCCTGGCGCTCGATGGGCCAGGGAGCGGAATTCGCGGTCGCCGTGCGTTCCTCGGCCACCGCCGAGGATCTCCCGGATGCCTCGTTCGCGGGACAGCAGGAGACCTTCCTCAACGTTCGCGGCGAGGAACACCTCCTGCGCTGCGTGCACGAGGTCTACGCCTCGCTGTTCAACGACCGGGCGATCGCCTATCGCGTGCACAGCGGCTACGACCACGAATCGGTCGCCCTCTCGGTCGGTGTCCAGCACATGGTGCGCAGCGACCTCGGCTGTTCGGGCGTCATGTTCACGCTCGACACCGACTCCGGCTTTCGCGACGTGGTGTTCCTGACCGCGGCCTACGGCCTGGGCGAAACCGTCGTTCAGGGAGCGGTGAACCCCGACGAGTACTACGTCTACAAGCCCGCCTTGCGCGCGAACCGATCGGCGATATTGCGACGGAACCTGGGCGGCAAGGCGATCAAGATGGTGTACGCGGAGCCCGGTTCTGCGACCCGGGTTCGCACGGTCGATGTGAGCGAGGCGGATCGCCAGCGATTCGCGCTCGACGAGGCGGACGTGCTCGAACTCGCCCGCCAGGCGCTGATCATCGAGGAGCACTACGGCACGCCGATGGACATCGAGTGGGGCAAGGACGGCTCCACCGGCAAGATCTACGTGCTACAGGCGCGCCCCGAGACGGTACAGAGCCGCGCCGGACGCAGCATCCGCCGCTACACTTTGAAGGGGCGGTCCAGACAGCTCGCGAGCGGTCGCAGCATCGGCCAGCGGATCGGCGCCGGGCACGCGCGCGTGATCACCGACCTGAAGGACATGTCGCGCGTGCGCGCCGGCGACGTGCTGGTCGCGGACATGACCGACCCGGACTGGGAGCCGGTGATGAAACGCGCGTCGGCCGTGGTGACCAATCGCGGCGGCCGCACATGCCACGCGGCGATCATTGCGCGCGAACTGGGCATACCCGCCGTGGTCGGCTGCGGCGACGCGACCCGGACCATCGCCGATGGCCAGGCGGTGACCGTCTCCTGCGCGGAAGGGGACACCGGTTACGTCTACGAGGGCATGCTGGAATACGACGAGCGCAACGTCGAACTGGACGCGCTTCCGGAGATCCCGGTGCGCATCATGATGAACGTCGGCAATCCGGACCGCGCGTTCGACTTCTCGCGCATCCCCAATCGGGGCGTCGGTCTCGCGCGCCTCGAGTTCATCATCAACCGCATGATCGGCGTGCACCCCAGGGCCCTGCTGGAATACGACAAGCAGAGCGCGGAGATCAAGGACGCGATCTCGCGGCAGATCGCCGGCTACGCCGACCCGGTCGAGTTCTACGTCGACAAACTGGTCGAGGGGATCGCGCAGATCGCCGCCGCTTTCGCGCCCGAACCCGTGATCGTGCGTCTCTCGGACTTCAAGTCGAACGAGTACGCGAACCTGATCGGCGGAAAGGCGTATGAGCCGCACGAGGAGAATCCGATGCTCGGATTCCGCGGCGCCTCGCGCTACGTGGATCCGGCATTCAAGCCCTGCTTCGAGCTCGAGTGTCGGGCGCTACGCCGGGTACGCGAGCAGATGGGGCTGTCCAATGTGCAGGTCATGGTGCCGTTCGTGCGCTCGCTCGCCGAGGCCGCGGCGGTCACGTCTCTCCTCGCGGCCAACGGCCTCGAGCGGGGCGTCAACGGCCTGAAGCTGATCATGATGTGCGAACTGCCGACCAACGCCGTGCTCGCCGACCGTTATCTCGAATACTTCGACGGCATGTCGATCGGCTCGAACGACATGACCCAGCTGACGCTCGGCCTGGACCGCGATTCCGGGGTGGTCGCGCGATTGTTCGACGAGCGCGACGACGCGGTGAAGGCGATGATGGCCATGGCGATCCGCGCGTGCAAGGCCCGCGGCAAGTACATCGGCATCTGCGGCCAGGGGCCCTCGGACCATCCGGAGCTCGCGCGATGGCTGCTCGAGCAGGGAATCGACAGCCTCTCCCTCAACCCGGACAGCGTGGTCGAGACCTGGATGTTCCTGGCGTCCGCCGGTGGCTGAGCGTCGTCCTCACAAGGGCCGCAGCAGCCGTTCCCGGTAGTACTGCAGTTCGCGGATCGACTCGCGGACGTCGTCGAGCGCGAGATGGGACGACCCTTTCTGGAACCCCTGCGCGATCGCCGGCGCCCAGCGTTGCGCGAGTTCCTTGAGCGTGCTCACGTCGAGATTGCGGTAGTGGAAGAACTTCTCCAGTTTCGGCATGCGTCGCGCGAGGAAGCGTCTGTCCTGGCAGATGCTGTTGCCGCACATCGGCGAGCGGCCCCGCTCGACCCATGCATCGAGGAACTCGAGCGTCGCGGCTTCGGCCTGCGCCTCGTGGATACGGCTCTCGCGCACGCGCGCGGTCAGTCCCGATCCGCCGTGCTGACGGCGATTCCATTCGTCCATGCGCTCCAGGGCGGTGTCGTCGTGATGGATGGCGATGACCGGCCCCTCGGCGAGCACCTGCAGGTGCTTGTCCGTCACCACGGTCGCGATCTCGATGATGAGATCGGAATCCGGATCGAGCCCGGTCATCTCCAGGTCGATCCAGACGAGGTTCTCTGCGGATTTCGTCGGCACAATGCCCCCCCTGCGAACGGAGCCCGGCCACGATGTTAGCAGAGCCGCAAGGCGCACTCGCATGAACGCCGTCGAGCGTGGCCGTGGCGTGGTGCTCGCGGCCTACGGGCGCGGCGCGCTCGTGCACGATGGTCTGGCGCCCCGCCGCTGTGGCCTGGTTGGGCGCCGGCTCAAGCCGGTCTGCGGCGACGTGATCGGCTGGCGCCGGGATTCGGCCAGCCTCGAGCCCCAGATCGAATCGATCGAGCCGCGGCGCAATTGCCTGGAGCGGATCGATTCCCGGGGTCGTCCGGAACCCGTGGCCGCGAACATCGACCGAGTCGCCATCGTGGTCGCGCCCGAACCGCGACCGGACTGGTTCCTGGTCGACCGCTACTGGGCGGCGGCGCTACATCATGGAATCGAGGCCATTCTCCTCGTCAACAAGTGCGATCTCGCCGCCGACGGGATGGCCGAGGAGATCGCCTGTCTGCAGGGACTCGGACTCCCCTGCCTGACCCTGTCCTGCCGCACCGGCGAAGGCATCGATGTCCTGCGCGCGGCGACCGGGACGGGCGCAACGCTGATCGTCGGTCAGTCGGGAGTCGGGAAGTCCAGCCTGGTCAATCGGCTGGCGCCGGAGGCCGCCGCGACCACCGCAACGCTCGGTCGGGACCGCGAAGGCCGGCACACCACCACGACCGCGCGCCGCTATCCGTTGAGCGATCGGGCCGCAATCGTCGACGCACCCGGAGTGCGCGACTTCGCGCCGCCGGCACGGCTCGACCGCGCCGCGGAGCACGGCTTCGTCGAGATCCGAAGTCGATCTGCGGACTGCCGGTTCGCCGACTGCCGTCATCTCGAGGAACCGGACTGCGCCGTGCGCAGCGCACTCTCCCGTCAGGAGATCTCTGCGCGCCGCTACGAAAGCTATCGTCGGCTCGCACGTCTATACGCGATGCTCGCGAAGCACTGAGGTCGGCGCATCATCCCGGCCGCGCGCTCGCGCGGTCAACTCACCGCGGTGCGGCCCGCGAGCGCATGAGCGAGGGTGCCACCGTCGACGTACTCGAGCTCGCCGCCCACCGGCACGCCGTGCGCGATCCGCGACGCGCGCAGACCACGACGCAGGGCGATCTCGCCGAGGTAGTGCGCGGTCGCCTCGCCCTCGGCGGTCGGATTGGTCGCGAGGATCACCTCGGCGATTTCGCCCTCGTCGAGCAGCCGTTCGAAATCGTCGAGTCCGAGTTCGGATGGACCGACTCCGTCCAGCGGCGAAAGGTGCCCCATCAGCACGAAATAGCGCCCGCGGAATCCGCCGGACTGCTCTATCGCGACCACGTCCGCCGGCGACTCGACCACGCACAGTTGGGCTGGGTCGCGCTGCGCGGATGCGCAGATCCCGCACAACTCCTCTTCGCTCAACATGCGGCAGCGCCTGCAATGGCCGACCGTATCCAGCGCCTCGACGAGCGCCTGGGCGAGCCGGCGGCCACCGTCGCGATCCCGCTCGAGCATGTGAAAGGCCATTCGCTGGGCGGACTTGGGTCCCACCCCGGGCAGGCAGCGGAGCGATTCGATCAGGCGGGCGAGCGCCGGCGTGTACTTCATCTCGAGGAACCGCGGATGCTGCTCAGAAGGGAAGCTTCATTCCCGGCGGCAGGTTGAGCCCGGACATCAGGCCCGCATATTTCTCCTCGGTGCGCGCGGCGATTCGCCGGGTCGCATCGTTGATCGCCGCGGCAAGCAGGTCTTCGAGCATGTCCTTGTCCTCGCCGAGCAAATTCGGCTCGATCGAGACCTTGCGCACCTCGTGGCGGCCGTTCATCACGACTTTGACCATGCCCGCTCCGGCTTCACCCGTCGCTTCGAGATCGGCGAGTTCCGCCTGCGCCTTCTTCATGTTTTCCTGCATCTGCTGCGCCTGGCGCATCAGATTGCCGAGTCCGCCCTTCATCATGGTCGCGTCACCTCGATGTCGATTCAGTGTCCTGGTTTGATCGACGTGCCGTCGATCTGCGCGCCGAAACGATCGCGAAGGCCCCTGACGGCCGGATCGTCGGCGAACGCCGAGGCCGCCTGCGCGGCACGGTCCTGTTCGGCGAGCACCCGCTGGCGAGCGGGGGTCGCAATCCCGGCATCGGCGGCGTCGAACATCACCCGGATGGTCCGCCCGAAGTGGCGGCTGAGCCCCTGGACGAGTCGTTCCTCGATCTGCCGGGTGCGACGGTCCGCGGCGGACGGATCGAGGCGCAACTGCAGCACGTCACCTTCGAACGACGCCGGCGCGCAATTGAGCGCGAACTGCCGCACCATGCCGGTGAGTCCGGCCGCCTCCACGAGCGCGGCCCATCCGGCGGCGTCGCCGGGCGGCGGCATGACTCGCACGGGTGGCGGCTCGGCGGGATCGGCGCTCTGCGCCGCCGTGCCCGAAGCCACCGGCCGGGCAGGCTGTTCCCCCGCTCGCGGGGAAGCGCTGGCCGCAGCCCCGGGTGTCGCCTGCACCGCCCCGCGCGCACTCCCCGCGGACGCCGAGCCGGCCTCGTCCGGACGGAACGCGAGCATGCGCAACAGCGTCATTTCGAACCCCATCCGTGGATCAGGCGCGAGAGGCAGGTCGCGCCGGCCGAGAACGGCGATCTGATAGTAGAGCTGAGCGTCCTCGGCGCTGATCGCCTGGGCGAGACGGGGCAGGTCCGCATCGACGAACTCCGCATCGCCATGCGCGGCGTCGGGCACGGCCTGCACGATGCAGATGCGTTGCAGGAAAGCCGCCATCTCGGCGAGCGCGCGGTCGTAATCCGGTGCGTCTCGGTCGAATTCGCGCACCGCGGAGATCATGCCGGCCGCGTCGCCGCGCGCGAGCGCATCGACCAGGTGGGCCACGTGGCGCCGGTCGATGGTGCCGAGCATCGCACGCGCGTTGGCGCCGCTCAGTTCGCCCCCGCCGAAGGCGATGAACTGGTCGAGCAGGCTCAATGCATCGCGCATGCTGCCATCGGCCGCCCTCGCGATCGCAGCCATGGCCTCCGGCTCGAATCGCAGGCCCTCCTCGCCGGCGATATAGCACAGGCGCTCGCCGATCATCGCCGCCGACAGGCGTTTCAGGCTGAACTGCAGGCAACGCGACAACACCGTCACGGGCAGCTTCTGCGGGTCGGTCGTCGCGAGCAGGAACTTCACGTGAGGCGGCGGCTCCTCGAGCGTCTTCAACAGCGCGTTGAACGAGTGGTTCGAGAGCATGTGCACCTCGTCGATCAGGTACACCTTGTAGCGGCCGCGGGTCGGCGCGTACTGGACGTTGTCGAGGAGATCGCGGGTGTCGTCGACCTTGGTGCGCGACGCCGCGTCGACCTCGATCAGGTCGACGAACCGACCTTCGTCGATCTCGCGACAGGTCGCGCAGACTCCGCAGGGGTTCGAACCGACTCCAGTCTCGCAGTTCAGGGACTTGGCGAGAATTCGCGCGACCGTCGTCTTGCCGACCCCGCGGGTGCCGGTGAACAAGAACGCGTGGTGAACCTTGCCGGTGTCGAGCGCGTTCGCGAGCGCGCGCAGCACGTGTTCCTGCCCGACCATCTCGGAGAACTTGCGGGGCCGCCATTTACGCGCGAGGACGACGTAGCTCATGCCTGACAGTTTAGCCGGGATCGGCGCTGCGCGCGGGGCGCATCGCGTAGAGGAGGCGGCCCGCGCCAGCAGGACTTCGGCGCCCGACTAAGTGCCGTTACCGCTGCTCCCTTCCGGGCCTGACGGGGTTCGCGGCCAGTCGTCGCGAAGATGCAAACGCGAGCCGCCATGGACTCGCCGCGTGAGTTTGGCGGAGAGGGAGGGATTCGAACCCTCGAACACCTTTTGGGGTGTTACTCACTTTCCAGGCGAGCGCCTTCGACCACTCGGCCACCTCTCCGCACCGCGCTCACGGCGGGCGGCAAGAGTACCGGAGCGGGATCGCCGCGGCAAATCCGCGCCACCGGGCGCGACGGCCGGACTAGCCGCCGGCTGCGACGCCGCGAGCCGCCTCGCGATATTTCGGCGGCTGTTCGAGGCAGGCCCCCTTCTGCAGGGGGGCGGCCACCGTGGGCGCCGGAGGGATCACCAGATGTTCTTTCACGTCGGGCGAGTCCATGCCGGCGGGGACCCGCAACGGCGCGGCGCTGTGCGCGGCCTGATAGTCCTCGATCGTACGGCAGTCCGGCCGCAGCATGTGGCAACCGGAAGCGAGGACGACGATGGGCAGGAGAGCGAGACGAAAGGGAAACTTCATGCGGCTTTTTCCTCGAACGCGACGCCGGCCGCGTGCAATGCACGCTCCACGCTCTCGCGATGCACGGCGGACAATTCGACGAGCGGCAGGCGGATGCCGGGGCCGATCAGCCCCATCCGCGACAGCGCCCACTTGACGGGGATCGGATTCGGTTCGACGAACAGGTCGCGATGCAGCGCCCGCAGCGTCGCATCGATCGCGCGGGCGCCCGGCAGGTCGCCTCCGGCGGCCGCCCGGCAGGCCGCGCTCATCCGGCCCGGTGCGACGTTGCCGGTGACCGAGATCACGCCCCGGGCGCCGATCCCGATCAGCTCGATCGCGGTCGGATCGTCGCCCGAGAGCAGCGCGAAGCCCGGCGGACAGGCGGCCAGCAGCTCGCGGCCCCGATCGAGAGAGGCAGTCGCCTCCTTGAGCGCGACGATGCGCGGATGTGCCGCGAGCCGGGCCACGGTCGGCGGCAGGAGATCCACGCCGGTGCGACCAGGCACGTTGTACAGGATCACCGGCGCGGCCGAGGCGTCGGCCGCGGCGCAGAAGTGGCGATAAAGCCCTTCCTGCGGGGGCTTGTTGTAGTACGGGGTCACGAGCATGACGCCGTCGACCCCCAGGCGCGAGAGCTCGCGGGTGCGCGCAACGGTCTCGGCGGTCGCGTTCGTGCCGGCGCCGACCACCACGCGCAGGCGCCCGTGGCAACGCGCGACCGCGGTACGCGTGAGTTCGCCGATCTCGGCCGTAGAGAGGGCCGGGGATTCTCCGGTAGTTCCCGCGATCACGAGCCCGTCGGAGCCCTGCTGCAGGTGAAAATCGAGCAAACGGTCCCAGGCGGGCCAGTCCAGCGACCCGTCGGCCGCCATCGGGGTCACCACTGCGACCAGGCTACCGGAGAACATCGTCCACCTCGCGGCGCCGGGAGGCACCCGCAAAAACCGTAACAATAGGTGGCCTGGGCGGTCCAAGGCAAGCGGCTCCGGCTCGCGCACGTCGCCAGACGATGCGAACCTTAGTAGAATCCGCCCCGGACAAGAAAGCTCGGCCCGTCAATGAAACAGCACATCGTGATCTCCGCGGTCGGCGCCGACCGCATCGGCATGGTCCACGAACTCGCCAAGACGGTCGCCGACAGCGGCGGCAGCATCAGCGAGAGCCGCATGACCTCTCTCGGCAACGAGTTCGCCATGCTGCTGCTGGTGACCGGCAACTGGCACACCCTGGCCAAGCTGGAAGGCGAATTCAAGAAGCTCGGCGATGCGACCGGACTCGACATCCGGCTGCGCCGCACCGAGGCGCGGGCCGCGCGCAACGACATGCTGCCCTACTCCATCGACGTCGTCTGCCTCGATCAGACGGGAATCGTCGCAGCCATGTCCGGCTTTTTCTCGCAGCGCGGCATCGACATCGCCGAACTGTCGACGCGCTCTTACGCGGCCGCGCACACCGGCGCGCCCATGTTCTCGCTGCAGATGATCGTCAATGTGCCGAGCCGCCTTCACATCGGCGTGCTGCGCGAGGAGTTCCTCGACTTCTGCGACCATCAGAACCTCGACGCGATCTTCGAACCCGTCAAGAACTGAACCCGATGAGCAAGATCGAAATCGGCCGCAAGGCGCCGGCCTTCGCACTCCCGGGCACCTCGGGCCCGTTCGCCTCCGCGGACGCGCTCGGCGGCCCGTTGATCGTCTATTTCTACCCTCGCGACAACACTCCGGGCTGCACCCGGGAAGGCGCAGCCTTCGCGGCGCTTCACCCGGCGCTGCGGCGGGCGAAAGCGACGGTCGTTGGAATCTCGCCCGACGGCCCCGAGTCGCACGCCCGGTTCCGCGAGAAAATGCGCTTTCCGTTCGACCTGTTGAGCGATCCCGAACAGAAAGTGTGCAAGCTCTACGACGTGATCCGGGAGAAGAGCCTGTACGGCCGGCGATTCATGGGCGTGGAGCGCAGCACCTTCCTGATCGACGCCAAGGGCGTGCTGCGCGCAGAGTGGCGCAAGGTCCGGGTCGATGGGCACGCCGAGGCGGTACTGGCGGCGGTGAAGGCCCTGTGACCGCCCGGCGGCGGCCGCCCGGCGCGGCCGGACGGGCGGACGCCAAAGCCGCCGTCGAGCGGCGCATCTTCGTGCTCGACACCAACGTGCTCATGCACGATCCGACGGCGATCTTCCGCTTCGAGGAACACGACGTCTACATCCCGATGACCGTGCTCGAGGAACTCGACGCCGGCAAGAAGGGGCTTTCCGAGGCGGCGCGCAACGTGCGCCAGGTGAGCCGCTTCCTCGACGAACTGATGCGCGGTGCGACCAAGTCGCAGATCGACCGCGGCCTCGCGCTGCAGGCCGACGCTCCGGTGAACCATGGCAAGCGTCCTCCCGCGGGACGATTGTTCTTCCAGACCGCGCTACTCGAATCGGCGCTTCCCGAGAGCCTGCCCGGCCACGGCGCGGACAACGCGATCCTGGCGAACACCCTCGCCCTGCAACAGAAATTCCGCACGGCGCGCGTCACGCTGGTCTCCAAGGACATCAACCTGCGCATCAAGGCCGCGATCGTCGGAGTGCATGCCGAGGACTACTCGAGCGACCAGACGATCGAGGACGCGGACCTGCTCTCCTCCGGTGCGCACGAACTGCCCGCGGACTTCTGGGAGACTCACGGCCGCGGCATGGAGTCCTGGCAGCATCACAGCCGCACCTACTACCGGGTGCGGGGCCCCCTGGTGAAGGATTGGCGCAGCAATGAATTCGTCTACGACTCGGGCCCCGATGGCCTCGAAGCGATCGTGCGCCGGATCGAGGGCGACGCCGCGATCCTCGAGCTCACCGTGGACTATCGCACCGAACGCAATGGCGTCTGGGGAGTGGCGGCCCGCAACCGCGAACAGAATCTCGCGCTGAACCTGCTGATGGACCCGGAAATCGACTTCGTCACGGTCCTGGGTCCCGCCGGTACGGGCAAGACCCTGTTGACGCTCGCCGCCGGCCTCGCCCAGACGCTCGATCACAATCGCTTCGGCGAGATCATCATGAGCCGCGTGACCATCCCGCTCGGCGAGGACATCGGCTTCCTGCCGGGTACCGAAGAGGAGAAGATGGAGCCCTGGATGGGCGCCCTGATGGACAACCTCGAGGTGCTCACCCAGAGTCAGTCCGGCGGCTCCTGGGGGCGCGCCGCGACCAACGACCTGCTGCGCCACCGGATCAAGATCCGTTCGCTGAACTTCATGCGCGGCCGGACCTTCCTGAACCGGTTCATCATCGTCGACGAAGCACAGAACCTCACTCCGAAACAGATGAAGGCGCTGGTCACGCGCGCAGGCCCCGGCACCAAGATGGTCTGCCTCGGCAACATCGCGCAGATCGACACGCCCTATCTCACCGAGACCACTTCCGGGCTCACCTACGTGGTCAACCGCTTCAACGGCTGGGCGCATGGGGGCCACATCACGCTGATGCGCGGCGAACGGTCGCGGCTCGCGGATTTCGCGTCGGAGACACTGTGAGTCATCGGCGGGCGGGCGCTGAACCAACCGGGCGATTCGCTGGTCCAAGGTTGATCCATGCGCGCTGAACATTCCTCACCCGCCCGCCGCCTGGCCGCGTTGTGCATCGCGGCGTTCTTCGGACTCGCCGCGAGCATCGGCTACGTGAGCGGCGCCGCGGCCGACGACGTGTTCGCAAAGACGCCCGAGGCCGTCGGCACCGAGGGCCAGTTGCCGGACCTCGGCAGCGCCGCGAATGCCGCCATCAGTCTCGAGGACGAGTATGAGGTGGGGCTCGCCTACACCCGGCAGATGCGCCAGCAAGGCGAGATTCTGAACGATCCGGAGGTGGCCGAGTACATCCAGGACATCGGCCATCAGCTGTCCAGTTACGCCGAGGAGGGGCAGCATCAGTTCTCCTATTTCGTGATCAAGGACCCGGACATCAACGCGTTCGCGATCCCGGGCGGCTTCATCTTCGTCAACAGCGGTCTGTTCCTGCAGACCGCGAACGAGAGCGAACTCGCCGGCGTGCTCGCCCACGAGACGGCGCACGTGACCCAGCGCCACATCGCGCGCCAGATCGTCGATCAGTCCCATTCGGGCCTGATCTCGACCGCCGCGATGCTCGCGGCGGTCCTGATCGGCGCGACCGCCGGGGGGCGGTCGCCCGACGCCATGGAGGGGGCCATCGCGGCCACCCAGAGCGCGGCGATCCAGCACCAGATCAATTACACGCGCTCGCAGGAAGCCGAGGCCGACCGCATCGGCATCTACACCATGGCGAGCGCGGGCTTCGATCCGCTCGGCATGGCCGACTTCTTCGAGAACCTCACGCGCAACTCCGCCAATCCGGCGCGTGTCGACGCCTACGGCTTCCTGATGGACCACCCGGTCACCTCGGACCGCATCGCCGAGGCGCGCAACCGCGCCGCGCAGATCGGCCGGATCCACCACGTCGACTCGATCAGCTACGGCCTGATGCGCGAGCGCCTGCGTTCCCTGGTCGGCGATCCGAACGCAGCGGTGACCTACTACGAGAACCTGCTGAAGAACGGCGGCGGGCGCGATCTCGACGACCGCTACGGTCTCGCGGTCGCCGAGACCTATGCCAAGAACCCGGCGCCGGCAATCGGCTCGCTCAAACAGCTGCTCGCCGAGTATCCGAAGGTCACCCAGCTCTACGGCGCGCTTGGCCAGGCCTACCTCGCCGACGGCAAGGCCAAGCAGTCCCAGCAGGTCCTCGAACAGGCGCGCGAACTCTTCCCGCGCAACGTGCCGATCACGATCCGCCTCGCCGAGACCTACATGCACGAGGGCCTCAACGCGCGCGCTCACCGCATCCTGCTCGACCTGTTCAATGTCGTCGAACCGACGCCTGACCAGACCAGGCTGATCGCCAAAGCGGCTCACGCGGCCGGCGACACGGCCGATTCCTACTACTACATGTCCGAGTTCTACATCATGAACGGACAGCTCGATCGATCCTCGAACGAGTTGCATCTGGCGCTCGCCCTGCCGAACCTCAATCCGATCCAGCGTGCGCGGTTCAGCGCACGGCTCGAGCAGGTCAGCGCGGCGCTCGCCGAGCAGCACAAGAAGAACAGGAAGGGATCCGGCGACGGCGACGGCGGCGGCCGCGGCGGCGACGGCGACGGCAACTGAAGTCCACCTAAGGAAACCCGATGATCGGAAACGTCCGCCCGGCTCTCGCCGTGCTCGTGTTGATCGCTGCGGCCGCGACCAGCGGCTGCGTGACCCTGCCGCCGAATGCGCCCCGTTCCGCCAAGGATCCGCTGGAGCGCTGGAATCGCGGGGTCTACCGCTTCAACGACGTACTGGACCGTGCGGTTGCCAAGCCCGTCGCCCGCTCGTACGTACGGGTCGTGCCGAAGCCCATGCGCACCGGGGTGAGCAACTTCTTCGCGAATCTCGAGACGCCGTCGGTGATGATGAACGACGCGCTGGAGGGGCATTTCAAGGCCGCCGCCAGCGACCTCGGGCGATTCCTGCTCGACTCGACCGTCGGCATCGCCGGCCTGCTCGATCCGGCGACCGCCGTCGGTCTCGACCACAACACGGCGGACTTCGGCGTGACCCTCGGAACCTGGGGAGTCCACCCGGGTCCGTTCATCGAGTTGCCCCTGCTGGGGCCCTCGGACTTGCGCGACGCGCCGGCCGCGGTGGTCGACACTTACGCGAACCCGACCCAGTACGTGAGCGACACGGCCGCCAAATATTCACTCTGGGGCGTGAACCTGGTCCGAAAGCGCGCCGATCTGCTGCCCCTGGATGCGACCCTGAAGACCGTGTTCGACCCCTACGCGTTCGTTCGCGACGCGTATCTGCAGCATCGTGCCTACGAGGTCTCGACTTCGCGCGGCGACGACTCGGACGACTCGCCGGACGACCCGGATTCGGGCGGCGCGTCGCCGCGCTGACAAGGCCCGCGTTCGGGCCTCAAACCGTCGGCAGCAGGTCCTCGACTTCGCTCAGGCGGGCAAGTTGCTCGAGCGCCGGCGGCAGGTGCTCGTAGCGCAGGGAACGGCCCGCGGAACGCGCCACGCTCAGCCACTCGATCAGCAAGGCGAGACCCGCGCTGTCGCCGGCCGTGACGCCCTCGAAGTCGATCGTCAGGCCCTCACTGGCCACGATCGCACGGCTGCCGGCCTCCAGGATATCGCCGACGGAGTCGACCGTGAGCACGCCGCTCACGGTCGCGCGTCCCTGCGCAAGGGATTCGAAGACCGCCTGAGACAAGGTGGCGCGACTCAACCGTGGCGGCTCGCGCCGCCCTTGGCCTCGACCGGCTTCGGCGGGCCGCTTGCTTCGCGCTCCAGCCGGCTGATCACCTCGTCGAGCCCGCGCTGCTGGATCTCGGACGCGAAGTCGGTGCGGAAACTCTTCACGTAGGAGATACCCTCGATGACCACGTCCCAGGCCTTCCAGCCGGTCGCGGTTCTGTGCAACGTGAAATTGACCGGCACTTTCTCGCCGTTCTCGCGCTTGACGAAGGTCCGTACGGTCGCATTGCGGTCCGCCGGATCGCCCCGGTAGGGAAGGATCTCGAACCGATCCGCGGTGAAATCGATGAGTGCGGCGCCGTAGTTGTGCAGCAGCGAATGGTAGAAGGCGTCGACGAAGCGCTTGCGCTGCTCGGCCGTGGCGTTGCGCCAGGCCGGCCCCAGGACCAACCGGGCGGCATACTCGCTGTCGAAATTCGGCAGGAGCACATTGGCAACGAGCGCGTCGAGCTTGGCCGGATCCTTCGCGTACATCGCCCGGTGAGCGTCGAGCTCGTCGAGCATGCGCTTGGCCGAGTTCGCGACGATCTGTTCCGGGCCCTGCTGTGCGTTCTCGGCCTGGGTCGGCGCGGCCGCGGCCAGCGAGGCGGCACCGGGGCCCACGGCGAGCGCGGCGCCCAGGGCGGCGATCAACAGGGATTTCGAGAAAGGTTCGCGCGTGTTCATTTCGGTTGTCCTGCGGCCGGCGCATCGGACTTGGACTGGCCGGAATTCTTGGAGAAATTGGCGAGAAACTGTCCGATCAGGTTCTCGAGCACGAAGGCCGACTGGGTAAAGTCGATCTGATCGTGATTCTTGAGGAAGGTCTCCGATCCACCCGGGCTCAGGCCGATGAACTTGCCGCCGAGCAGCCCCTGGGTATAGATGCTCGCGTCGCTGTCGGTCGGGATCTGGTTGAACTTCGAATTGATGTGCATCGAGACCACCGCCTTGTAGTCGCGCGAGTCGAAACCGATGCGCGCGACGCGACCGATCTCGACCCCGGCCATCGAAACCGGCGCGCCCACCTTGAGATCGCCGATGTTGTCGAACTTGGCGGTAACCTCGTAAAAGGGTTGCGAACGAAACGACAGTCCGTGGCTGGTCGTCTGCGTGGTCAGGAAGAACAGCGCCGCGAACCCCAGCAGAACGAACAGTCCGGTGCCCAGATTCAAAGCGCGCGACTTGCGCATACCCAGCCCCTCACTTGATGAAAAACGCCGTGATCAGGTAATCCAGGAACAGCACGATGACCGCCGAGGTCACCACCGTGCGGGTCGTCGCGGCGCCGACGCCCTCGGCCGTCGGTGCCGAATGATACCCCTCGTAGACCGCGATCAGACTGCAGGCGACGCCGAACACGCAGCTCTTGACGATCCCTTCGTTGACGTCGCGCAAGTCCACCGATGACTGCATCTGCGACCAGAAACTGCCACTGTCGACGTGCATGAACTGAACCCCGACGAGCTGCGCGCCGTAGATGCCGATCAGACTGAAGATCGCCGCGAGCAGCGGCATGGCGATGACCCCGCCGAGGAAGCGCGGGACGACGACCCGTCGCACCGGATCGACGGCCATCATCTCCATCGCCGAGAGCTGGTCGGTTGCGCGCATCAGGCCGATCTCGGACGCGAGGGCGGTTCCCGCGCGGCCGGCGAACAGCAGCGCCGTGACGACCGGACCGAGTTCCTTGACGAGACCGATCGCCGCGGCGGTGCCGAGCGCCTCCTCGGAGCCGAACCGCTCCAGGAGCTGAAAGCCCTGCAGGCCGAGCACCATGCCGACGAAGAGTCCCGAGAGCATGATGATGACCAGCGACAGCGCCCCCGCGTTGAAGACCTGATCGACGATCAGCTGCAGACGGCCGAGAGCCCGGGGAACCTGCGCGAGAATGCGCAGCAGGAACCGAACCGTGTCCCCGAGGCGCGCCAAGGATTCGAGAAGGCTCGCCCACAGTTCGCCGATCACGCCGAGGCCTCCCCGTCGCGGGCCAGCAACTCCGTGAAATAGTCCGGAGCCGGATAATGGAACGGCACGGGCCCGTCGGCGAGACCGCCGACGAACTGGCGCACGATCTCCGACGGGTTGGACCTCAGTTCCTGGGGGCCGCCGTGCGCGACCACCTTGCCGCCCGACAGCAGATAGATCACGTCGGCGACCGAGCCGATTTCGTGCACGTCGTGCGAAACGACGATGCTCGTCAGTCCGAGCGCGTCGTTCAGTCGGCGGATCAGACGCAGGATCACCCCCATCGAGATCGGGTCCAGTCCGACGAACGGTTCGTCGTAGATCAGGATCTGCGGATCCATCACGATCGCGCGGGCGAGTGCCACTCGACGGGCCATTCCGCCGGAAAGCTCGGCCGGCATCAGTTCGGCCGCGCCGCGCAGGCCGACCGCCTGCAGCTTGGTGAGCACGAGCTGACGGACCAGCCGTTCCGGCAGACGGGTGTGTTCACGCAAGGGGAAGGCGACGTTTTCGAAGACGTCGATGTCGGTGAGCAGGGCACCGTTCTGGAACAGCATGCCCATGCGCCGGCGCAGGGCATACAGGCCGGGGCGGTCGAGCGCACCGACCTCGGTCCCGTCGACCCGGACCGAGCCCGAATCGGCGGCGATCTGGCCGGTGATCAGTCGCAGCAGCGTCGTCTTGCCGGTGCCGCTCGGCCCCATGACCGCCGAGACGCGCCCACGTGGAAAATCCAGGCTCAACCCGTCGAAGATCGCCCGGCCGCCGGCCACGTAGCGCATGTCGCGGATCTCGATGATGGCGGATGCTTGATTCAATGGCGACGTCGCTGCGACCGCTCCTCGAGGGACGGATCGAGCGCGCGACGGACTCCTTATCGTTGACGTTTGGCGATTCCCGCCGCTCCCTTCCCGGGCGGCTCCTCCGGGTATGACCCGCCGCGCGCCGATCCGTTCCATCGTCGGCGGCAGCGGCGGCGGGCGGCAAGAATAGCAAAATCGCGCGCGGCGCGGCCGGAGAGCGCGCGGCTGCCCGGCCACGGCCCCTCCCTCCCTTGGCAAGTCGATCGAATCAGGACTAAAATTGTCCTAGTTACCGGATCGTACCGATCCCAAGTCAACGGAGTACGGGGAGGTTCGCGATGCTCCGAATGGGCAAGCTGACCGATTACGCCACGGTGGTGCTCGCAACGCTCGCGCAGGACCCACCGCGGCAATTCGCCGCGGCCGAGCTCGCCGAACGCACGCGCCTCAGCGCGCCGACGGTGAGCAAGGTGCTGAAGGAGCTGCAACGCGCCGGGATGGTCGTCTCGGCGCGCGGCGCGCACGGCGGCTACCGTCTCGCCCGCCGCGCGGAACTGATCACCGCCGCGCAGATTCTCGACGTGTTCGAGGGTCCTATCGCGATCACCGAGTGCAGCACCGCCGCGAGCCAGTGCGGAATCGAGCGGTCCTGCCGGGTCGGCGGAGCGTGGCAGCGGATCAACGCGGCCATCCGCCGGGCTCTCGAGGACGTGACCTTGCAGCAACTGATCGGCGCGGATTCGACGGCCTTGCGCGTCTCGACGCTCGCCGCCGAGATCCGCGTCGGCTTCGCCCAGGTCTAGGCTGCGGCAAGGCCCCACGAACCACAGACGGGAACACGAGTGTCAAGCAAAACACAAGACGTCGAAGCCCTGCTCGCGCGCAAGTATCGCCACGGCTTCGTAACCGACATCGAGTCGGACAGCCTGCCCCCGGGACTCGACGAGCAGATCGTCGCGGCGATCTCGCACAAGAAGCGCGAGCCTGCCTTCCTGCTCGAATGGCGCCTCAAGGCGTTCCGCCACTGGCTCACGATGCGTGAACCCACCTGGGCGCGGGTTCGCTACACGCCGATCGACTACCAGGCGATCTCCTACTACTCCGCGCCGCGCTCGCCGAGCGATGCGCCGAAGAGCATCGAGGAGGTCGATCCGAAGCTGCTCGCGACCTACGAGAAACTCGGCATCCCGCTGCACGAGCGCGCGCGCCTCGCCGGCGTCGCGGTCGACGCGGTTTTCGACAGTGTTTCCGTCGCGACCACCTTCAAGGAGAAGCTCGCAAAGGCGGGTGTGATCTTCTGCTCGTTCTCCGAGGCCGTGCACAATCATCCCGAGCTCATCGAGCGTTACCTGGGAACGGTCGTTCCGCCCTCGGACAATTTCTACGCGGCACTGAACTCCGCCGTGTTCTCCGACGGATCGTTCGTCTACGTTCCTGCGGGCGTGCGCTGTCCGATGGAGCTTTCGACCTACTTCCGGATCAACGCGGCCAAGACCGGTCAGTTCGAACGTACCCTGATCGTTGCGGCCGAGGGCGCCTCGGTGAGCTATCTCGAGGGATGCACTGCACCGATGCGGGACGAGAACCAGCTGCACGCCGCGGTTGTGGAGCTGGTCGCCCTCGACGAGGCGAACATCAAGTACTCGACGGTACAGAACTGGTACCCGGGCGACGAGCGCGGCATTGGCGGCATCTACAATTTCGTGACCAAGCGCGGCGAGTGCCGGGGACGAAATTCGCGCATATCCTGGACCCAGGTCGAGACCGGCTCGGCGATCACCTGGAAGTATCCGAGCTGCGTGCTCAAGGGCGACGGCTCGGTCGGCGAATTCTATTCGGTCGCCGTCGCGAACAACTACCAGCAGGCCGACACCGGCACCAAGATGATCCACGTCGGCCGCGACACCCGCAGCACGATCATCTCCAAGGGCATCTCTGCCGGACACGCGACCAACACCTACCGGGGCCTGGTCAAGGTCCTGCCGAGCGCCCAGGGCGCGCGCAACTTCACTCAATGCGATTCTCTCCTCATGGGCGATCGCTGCGCCGCGCACACCTTCCCCTATATGGAAGTGCGCCACCCCGGCGCGACGGTGGAACACGAGGCGAGCACCTCGCGCATCGGCGAGGACCAGCTGTTCTACTGCCTGCAGCGCGGCATCTCCGCCGAAGACGCGGTCAACATGATCGTCAGCGGCTTCTGCAAGGCGGTTTTCAAGGAATTGCCGATGGAGTTCGCGGTCGAGGCTCAGAACCTGCTGAGCGTGAGCCTCGAAGGAGCGGTCGGATGAGCGCCGCGGCGGGAACGGACGAAGGAGGATCGGGGAAGATCGTGCTGAAGATATCCAAGCTGACCGCCGGCATCGCCGGCAAGACCATCCTGACCGGAGTCGACCTCGAGGTGCGCGCGGGCGAGGTCCACGCGATCATGGGTCCGAATGGATCCGGCAAGAGCACGCTCTCCAAGGTACTCGCGGGGCGCGAGGACTACGAGGTCACCGGCGGCGATGCGCAATTCGAGGGCCGCGACCTGCTCGCGATGCCGCCGGAGGAGCGCGCGCGCGCAGGTCTGTTCCTCGGGTTCCAGTATCCGGTCGAGATCCCCGGCGTCAACAACGTCTACCTGTTGAAGGCCGCGCTCAACGCACGGCGCAAGGCCGCCGGCCTGCCCGAGGTCGATGCCTACGAGTTTCTGGCGCTGATCAAGGCGAAGATGAAGTTCATGCAGATGGACGAGTCCTTCCTGACGCGCGGCGTCAACGAGGGGTTTTCCGGCGGCGAGAAGAAACGCAACGAAATCCTTCAGATGCTGGTGCTCGAACCGAAGCTGGCGCTCCTCGACGAGACCGACTCGGGCCTGGACATCGACGCGCTGAAGATCGTGGCCCGGGGGGTCAACAGCCTGCGCGGATCGGACCGCTCGATCGTGCTGATCACCCATTACCAGAGGTTGCTCGACTACGTCGAGCCGGACCACGTGCACGTGTTCGCCGGCGGCCGGATCCAGAAATCCGGCGACAAGTCGCTCGCGCTCGAACTCGAGAGCCGCGGTTACGACTGGGTCCGCGAGGATCGCGTGGCATGAGCTCGGAGCCAGGCTCATCCACGGTCGCACCGACGCCGGCACTCGAATCCTTCGCCGCGCTGTTGCGGAAGCGACCGACCGACATACTCTCGCCACGGCGCGAGCAGGCGATGCGGCGCCTGCTCGGTCTCGGCCTGCCCGGTTCACGCGACGATAGCTGGCGCTATACCAGCCTGCGCGCGATCGCGGCGCGTCGCTTCGGCGAAGCGGCCGTACCGGCGGGCCACGAGACCACGGCGCCGAGATCCTGGCTGAGGGACTGCGGCGGCGAGCCACTGGTGCTCTGCAACGGCTACCTGCGGCCGGTGACGGCCGCCGCGCGGCCCGGTCTCGAGATCCGGAGCCTGCGCGAACTCGCCGCCGCGGATCCGCAGTTCCTGGCCTCGAAACTGACGAGCGCCTCGGACGCCGAGGACGAACGCTGGTCGATGCTGAACGAGGCGCTGCTGACCGACGGACTGTATCTGCGCATTCACGCTCCCCTCGCCGAGCCGCTGCTGATCGTGCATGCGGCCGAGGGCGGGCCGACCGACGCGGCGATCCATTCGCGCCTGATCGTCGATCTCGCCCCGGGGGCGCGCGCGACCATCCTCGAACACGACGTCGGCAGTGCCGGACCCGCGGTTCTCGCCAACCGCGCCACGCGGATCGAACTGGCGCGCGGCTCCGAGATCGAGCACTACCGGATCGTGTCGGCGGAACCGAAGGGCCTGCGTTTCGACGCGCTCGAACTGCACCAGGGCCGCGACAGTCGCAGCCGCCTGTACACGGTGGTGCTCGGTGGCGGCCTGGTGCGCGCCGACGCGCGCGTGCGTCTCGACGAACCGGGCGCCGAACACGAGGGGGCCGCCCTGCTGGTCGGACGCGACGCACGCCACGTCGACTGCGTGCACGGGGTGGTGCACGCCGCCGCGCACACGCTCAGCCGGCAGACTTTTCGGGCGATCGGCGCAGGCACGAGCCGCGTGGTGGTCAACAGCAAGGTACTGGTCGAGAACGGCGCGGCGGGCTCCGAATCGCGGCAATCCTGCCGGGGCCTGCTGCTCTCGCCGACCGCGGAGATCGACACCCGTCCGCAACTCGAGATCAACGCCGACGAGGTCAAATGCGCGCACGGCGCCACCACGGGCCGGCTCGACCCCGACATGTTGTTCTACCTGTTGTCGCGCGGCATCGACCGCAGCGCCGCCCAGAGCCTGCTCGTGTTCGCCTTCCTCGACGACGTGCTCACCGGCATGGGTTTGGCGAATGCGCGCCGAGCGATCGAGGATGCGCTGATCGCCGAGCTCCCCGACGCCGAACTGCTGAGGGCCTTCAGATGAGCGAGACCACAGGCGCGTTGCGCGTCCCCACCCGACACTTCGACGTCGAGGCGGTGCGCCGGGAATTTCCCATCCTCGGCCGAAGCGTCCATGGCCGGCCGCTCGTCTATCTCGACAACGGCGCGTCCTCGCAAAGCCCCGCCGCGGTGATCGCCGCGGTCGAGGACTACATGAGCACGCATCATGCGAACATCCACCGTGGCGTGCACACCCTCAGCCAGGAGGCGACTGCCCTGTACGAGGAGGCCCGCGAGCGGATCCGGCGCTTCGTCAACGCCGCCTCGCGCAGCGAGATCGTGCTGCTGAGGGGCACGACCGAGGCGATCAACCTGATCGCCCAGAGCTACGCCCGGCCGATGCTCCGCCCGGGCGACGAAGTGTTGATCACCCACCTCGAGCATCACGCCAACATCGTGCCCTGGCAGATGGTCTGCGCTCAAACCGGTGCGACCCTCGTGGTCGCGCCGATCGACGAACGCGGCGAGGTGCACGCCGAAGCGGTCGAGGCGCTGATGGGCCCGCGCACGCGCATCCTCGCCTGCGCGCACGTCTCCAATGCGCTCGGTACCGTGTTGCCGGTCGAGCGGCTGGTCGCGAGCGCGCGCTCCCGCGGGATCGTGACCGTGGTCGACGGGGCTCAGGCGGTCGCACACTGCGGCGTGGACGTTCGCGCCCTGGGTTGCGATTTCTACGCGTTCTCCGGCCACAAGATGTACGGGCCCACCGGCATCGGCGCACTCTATGGCCGCGAGGAACTGCTCGAGCGCATGCCTCCCTGGCAGGGGGGCGGCGACATGATCCTGCGCGTGAGCTTCTCCGGAACCACCTACGCGGCCCTGCCAGGCAAGTTCGAGGCGGGCACGCCGAACATCTCCGGCGCGGTCGGACTGGGCGCCGCGATCGCATTTCTCGATTCGATGGACCTCGACGCGGCCCGCAGCCACGAGGAAGCGCTGCGGCTGCACGCCGAGGACACTCTCGGTGCGATCGCCGGACTACGCGTGATCGGCACCGCCCGACGCAAGGCCGGACTGGTATCGTTCGTCGTCGATGGAGTTCATCCTCACGACATCGGCACCATTCTCGACCAGGAAGGCGTGGCGATCCGCACCGGCCACCACTGCGCGATGCCGGTCATGGACCATTTCAAGGTGCCCGCGACGGCGCGGG
The DNA here is from genome assembly GCA_028870275.1 of Gammaproteobacteria bacterium. Taxonomy (GTDB): domain Bacteria; phylum Pseudomonadota; class Gammaproteobacteria; order Steroidobacterales; family Steroidobacteraceae; genus Bog-1198. The sequence continues at coordinate 38,949 of JAGWPY010000032.1, forward strand.
CCTCCTTCGCGTTCTACAACACGTTCGCCGAGATCGACCGGCTCGCGGCCGCCGTCGAGCATGCGCGGCGGATGTTCCTCTAGGCGACACGAGCATGGAACTCAAAGATCTCTATCGCGACGTGATACTCGATCACAACCGCAACCCGCGCAATTTCGGCCCTCTCGCCGACGCCTCGGCCGACGTCGAGGGGTACAACCCTCTGTGCGGCGACCGGCTGAAGCTGCATCTTCGCATGGCCGACGACCGGGTCGCGGACATCCGCTTCGAAGGCGAAGGCTGCGCGATCTCGACCGCGTCCGCGTCCCTGATGACCGAGGCCGTGAAGGGCCGCACCCGCGCCGAGGCGCTGGACCTGTTCCAGCGGATTCACGCGCTGCTCACGGACGATGCGGCGACCGACGTCGAGACTCTCGGCAAACTCGCCGCGCTGTCCGGCGTGCGGGAGTTCCCCGCGCGAGTGAAGTGCGCCAGCCTCTGCTGGCACACGCTCGCCTCGGCGCTGGAATCGACCTCGCCCGAGCCCCTGCCTGCCGTCTCGACGGAGTGAGCGAACCTGCCATGCGTTCTCACGAGAATGAACCCATCGTCGTCCAGCGCGAAATCAAGGCGATCGCGATCCCGGCCGGAGTCGAAGTGAACCTCAAGGTCGGATCGGTCGGCTACGTGACCCAGGCGCTGGGCGGCAGTTTCACGGTCTACATCGACGGGAACCTGTTTCGCATCGCCGGGGTGGATGCCGATGCGATCGGCATGACCGCGGCGAAGCCTCCGGAACTGCCGCCCGGAGCATCGGAGGAGGACATTCGCAACGTGATCTGGAATCAGCTGAAGACCTGCTACGATCCGGAGATCCCCGTCAACATCGTCGATCTCGGCCTGATCTACGAGTGCACACTCGCATCGGACGCGGATGCGCGCCGAGTGCACGTGAAAATGACCCTGACGGCTCCGGGCTGCGGCATGGGCGAAGTGTTGGTCCAGGACGTGCGCGACAAGATCCTGATGGTGCCGACGATCGACCAGGCGGACGTCGAACTGGTCTTCGACCCGCCCTGGAACCACACGATGATGTCCGAAGCGGCCCGCCTGCAGACCGGCATGATGTGACTACGGCCGCGATGCGCTGGATCGACGCAGGAGCCGAGCAGTCGCTTGCCGAGGGACAGGCGATCTCCGTGCCTGCCGAAGGCCTGTTCATCGCACTGGTCCGCTGCGAGGGCGAGATCCGTGCGCTCGAAGACGTCTGCACTCACGACGGCTCGCAACTGACCGGCGGGGCGATCGAGGGCTGCGAGATCATCTGTCCTCGGCACGGCGCGCGCTTCTGCGCACGCACTGGCGCCGCGCTCACGCCGCCCGCCTACGAGCCCGTGCGCACTTTCGAAACCCGCATCGAGAACGGCCGGATATGGATTCGCATCGACGATTGACGCTGCTGCGCCATGCCGAGGCTCAAGCCCCCGACCCTCATCGGGAGGACCGCGAGCGAGCGCTCACGCGGCGAGGCATCCGCGACGCCGAAGTGATCGCGCGACGACTGCTCGCGCGCGGCTGGGTTGCCGATCTCGTGGTCACGAGCACGGCGACGCGCACCCGGCAGACCGCCGACCTCCTCGCCCGGGTGTTGGCGCTCCCCCGGGCACGTTTGGTCGCGGACGAGCGGCTCTACGAGGCCGACCCCGCGACCATCTGGCGGGTCGCCTGCGAACGGGGCGCCGAGGTCCGGCATCTGCTCATCTGCGCTCACAACCCCGGATCGAGCGAGCTCGCCTCGCGTTTCGGACCCGTGCCGCAGCGGCGGCGTCTCGGAACGGCCGCGTTCGCCAGCGCCCTGTTCGAGGCGCCGGACTGGGCCTCGGTCGCGCCCGAAGAGGCGATCGCCTGCGTCTGCGACGACCCGGCGGCCGAGTCGCCGGCGGATCGCCGCTCCGCTCAGCTCTGATCGCGCGACAGGCGCAGCAACAGCCGCCGGTCGCGCTTGTCCGGCCGAGCCGGCGGCCGGGGTCGGGAAAGATCGGCAAGCCGCCTCTGTTCGGCCAGGTGCGCTCGACGAGCGGCGCTCTGCGCGGTCTCCCGATAGGCGCTGCGCGCCTCGGTGGCCGGGCCGCGGCGCAGCGGCAGGGAGAGCACTTCGAACTCGGCGACCATTCCGTCGAGCGAGATCCCGACGAGTTCGCCCTCGGCCAGGCGCCTCGAGGGCTTGGCGCGCTCGCCGCCGACGTGAACCTTGCCGCCGGTGACCGCGGCCGCGGCGAGCGAGCGGGTCTTGTAGAAGCGGGCGTGCCAGAGCCATTTGTCGAGACGGCGATGGCCTGCGGAATCCTCGGACATGCTCTCCCCTGCGAAGGCCGCCGTCGCCTCGGACGCGTGCGGCACGGCCCGTCTATAATATGGCCGCTACGGACCCGTCGACAATCGGCCCACCCGAGGATGAACGTGCGCCAGGAATATCTGCGGCATTTGCGAAGCGAAACCGAGGCCCTGGAAGCGGCCGGACTGCTCAAACGGGAACGGGTGATCGGCTCGAGCCAGGGCCCGGTGGTGCGGCTCACGGACGGCCGCGAACTCGTCAACCTCTGCGCCAACAACTACCTAGGTCTCGCCTCCCACCCCGACCTGATCGAGGCGGCCCACCGCACGCTCGACCGCTACGGCTACGGAGTGGCCTCGGTGCGCTTCATCTGCGGAACCCAGCAGGTGCACCGCGAACTCGAGACGAGACTCGCCGCGTTCCTGGGGATGGACGAGGCGATCCTCTACTCCTCGTGCTTCGACGCAAACGGCGGTCTGTTCGAGACTCTGCTCGACGAACGCGACGCGGTGATCAGCGATGCGCTCAACCACGCGAGCATCATCGACGGCATCCGCCTGTGCAAGGCTCGGCGGCTGCGCTACTCCAACAACGACATGGGCGAGCTCGAGAACCGCTTGCAGGAGGCGCGCGACGCGCGCGTGCGCATGATCGCCACCGACGGCGTGTTCTCGATGGACGGGTCGATCGCGCGGCTACGGGAGATCTGCGACCTGGCCGACCGGTACGACGCTCTGGTCATGGTCGACGACTCGCACGCCACCGGCTTCGTCGGCGAACGCGGCCGCGGGACGCCGGAACTGTGCGGCGTCTCTGGACGGATCGACGTCCTCACCGGCACGCTCGGCAAAGCGCTCGGCGGCGCGAGCGGCGGCTACGTGGCGGCGCGCCGCGAAATCGTCGGCTGGCTGCGTCAGCGCTCCCGGCCCTATCTGTTCTCCAACAGCATTCCGCCCGTGGTCGCCGGCACCACGCTGCGGGTGCTGGACCTGCTCGAACGTTCCGCGGACCTGCGCGAGCACCTCGGCGAGAACGCCCGGCGTTTCCGCGCGGGCATGACCAAGCTCGGATATACGCTGCTCCCGGGTGAGCATCCGATCATTCCGATCATGCTCGGCGATGCGCCCCTCGCGGTGCGGCTCGCCGAGCGCCTGCTCGCCGAGGGCGTCTACGTCGTCGCGTTCGCGTATCCGGTGGTGCCACAGGGCAAGGCGCGCATCCGCACGCAGATGAACGCGGCCCACACGGCGCAGCAACTTGACCTCGTGCTCGAGGCGTTCGCCCGGGCCGGTCGCGAACTCGGCATCATTCGATAGGGGGCGATCATGAAGGCATTGGTCAAGGCTCGCGCCGAACCCGGCATCTGGCTCGAGGACGTGCCGGAGCCGCAGGTCGGCCACAACGACGTGCTGATCAAGGTGCGCCGCTCGGCGATCTGCGGGACGGACATGCACATCTACAACTGGGACGACTGGGCGCGGCGGACCATCCCGGTGCCGATGGCGGTCGGCCACGAGTATGCCGGCGAGGTCGTCGAGATCGGCAGCGAAGTGCGTGGCGTCGCTCCGGGAGACCGCGTCTCCGGCGAAGGACACATCACCTGCGGTCATTGCCGCAACTGCCGCGCCGGACGCCGCCACCTCTGCCGCAATACCCAGGGCGTCGGCGTGAACCGCCCGGGGGCGTTCGCCGAATACCTGTCGATCCCGGCGGCCAACGTCTTCAAGCTTCCGGCCGCGATCGACGACGAGGTGGCATCGATCCTCGATCCGTTCGGCAATGCGACCCACACCGCCCTCGCCTTCAACGTGGTCGGCGAGGACGTGCTGATCACCGGAGCGGGGCCGATCGGCATCATGGCCGTGGCGATCGCCCGGCATTGCGGGGCGCGTCACGTGGTGATCACGGACGTGAACGACTACCGCCTCGAGCTCGCCCGGCGCATGGGAGCGACGCGCGCGCTGAACGTCTCGCGCGAATCGCTGGACGGAGCGATGCGCGATCTCGGCATGGAGGAGGGATTCGACGTCGGCTTCGAGATGTCGGGGAACCCGGCGGCGCTGCGCGAGATGCTGCGCACCATGAACCATGGCGGCAGCATCTCGATGCTGGGCATTCCGCCGGGTGAAACCGCGATCGACTGGAATCAGGTGATCTTCAAGGGTCTGGTGATCAAGGGAATCTACGGACGCGAGATGTTCGAGACCTGGTACAAGATGTCGAGCATGCTGCAGAGCGGACTGGACGTCCGTCCGGTGATCACCCATCGGCTCGGCATCCGCGACTATCGAGAAGGGTTCGAGATCATGAACTCGGGCCGGTCGGGCAAGGTGATCCTCGACTGGGCGGCCGTCTAGCCGCCCGGCATCTCGCACCAGCAATAGGCATATACGGCCCGCGGATCGTCGAAACGCGCCAGCGAGCGAGCCTGTTCCAGCAAGGGACCGAAGCGGTGCTCGAGCGCCGCCGGGGTTGCGACGAGGCCAGCCGCACCGGCGAGGCGCAGCGCATTCGAGCGCAGCTGCATCATCAGCTCGTCGCGTAAGCCGAGCTGCGGTTCCAGGTAATCGACGCCGTAGGAGCGGCCCATGTCGGCCAGACGGGCGGCGGCGGCGATGGCGTCGCGTATTCCACCCAGATGGTCGACCAGACCGAGACGTTGCGCATCGACCCCGGCCCAGACCCGTCCCTCGGCGATCTTCTCGACGTCGGCGACACTCTTCTTGCGGCCTTCCGCGACCCGCTGGAGAAAAGTCGAATAGGCGTGTTCGACCGAACTCTGCATCAGCGCCTTCTCGGGATCCGTGAGCGCACGATCAAAACGTCCCATGCCGGCGAGCGGTGTCGTGCCGAGCCCATCGACCGCGACGCCGAGCTTGGCGAGCGTGGCCTGGAAGGTCGGCACCACCGCGAACACACCGATCGAGCCCGTGAGGGTCGTCGGGCTCGCGAAGATCTGGTTCGCCCCCGAGGCGATGTAATAGCCTCCAGAAGCCGCGTAGGAACTCATCGAGGCCACGACCGGTTTGCCCGCGCCGCGCAGACGTCGCACCGCGCGAAGGATCTGCTCGGACGCGAACATACTGCCGCCGGGGCTGTCGATGCGCAGCACCACCGCCTTGACGGTGGGGTCGAATTGCGCCTGACGCAGCAGCGCCGAGGTGCTGTCACCGCCGATGGTTCCGGGCGGCTGGCGCCCATCGAGAATCTCGCCGGAGGCGACCACGACCGCGATCCGACGATCCGGCTTCGACTGGAACAGGTGCTTGGCCCGGACCGCGGCCAGATACTCGTCCATCGAGATCGCATGGTAGGAATGGGTGTCGCGATCCTCGCCGACCAGCGCGGCGATTTCATCGTCGATCTGGCGGCGGGTCTTCAGTCCCGTGACGAGCCGTTGCTGCAGGGCGAGCTTGGCGAGGTCACCGTCGAGGGCCTGGAGCTGGGCAGGCTCCTCGGCGACGAAGTCGGCGATCGCGCCCGGCGGCAGGGACCTCGCGAGCGTCACGTCGCGCTGATAGGCGCCCCACAGGGCCGCCAGCCAGGCCGAGGACTCCTGCCGCTCGCTGGCGGACATGTCCTTGCGCGAGTATTCGTCGGTATAGCTCTTGAACGTACCGGCCCGGAACACGTTCACGTCGACGCCGAGCTTGTCGATCGCGTCCTTGAGGTACATCCGATAGTACGCGAAACCCTCGATCGAGACCGAGCCGAGCGGATCGAGGTAGACCTCGCCGGCCTGGGCCGCAAGGTAGTACTGCGTCTGATCCATCGAGTTCGCGGTGGCGATCACCCGCTTGCCCGAGGCCTTGAAGTCACGGATCGCCGCGGCGACGTCTTCGAGCTTGGACAAACCGGACGGAGCGAGATCGTCGGGTTCGATCACCAGGAGGCGAATGCGCGGATCGCTCTTCGCCGCTTCGATGGCATCGACGACGTCGCGCAGCAGCGTCTGGTGAGCGCTGCCGCCGGAGACCTCGCCGAAAGCCCGGCCCAGCGGGTCGACCGAGACCTGCTCGACCAGCGCTCCCTTCGGGTCGATCACGAGTGCCGCCTTGGCCGGCACGATCGGGATCGACGTGTGCAGGGCGGCGAGCAGGAAACCGAAGATCACCAGCAGCAGCAGCAGGTGCAAGGTGCGACGGATCCCATCGAGGATCCGCCAGACCAGGGAGAACATCCCGGTGACCGTCGATCCGAGTCCCACCTTCCGTCTCCAGCTGCCGCCGCGGGCGAGCGAGGCGTTTTGGCGCCTCAGATCTTCTCTTCGATCCGCGCCGCCTTGCCGGACAGTTCACGGAGATAGTAGAGCTTCGCCCGGCGCACCGCACCGCGACGCTTCACGCTCACTTCGCTGATCCACGGACTGTGCGTCTGGAAGACGCGCTCGACGCCCTCGCCGTGCGAGATCTTGCGCACCGTGAACGAGGAGTGGAGGCCGCGGTTCTTCTTCGCGATCACGACGCCCTCATAGGCCTGCACGCGCTCGCGATCGCCTTCGACGACCTTGACCTGCACGACCACGGTGTCGCCGGGATTGAACTCCGGGAAGTTGGCCTTCGCACGCTCGGCGTTCAGCTGCTGGATGATGCTGTTCATTTTTGCGACCTCGTCATTGAATCAAATCCGTTGCGGCCGTCGCGCCCGGCGCGTTCGGCCAAGTATTCCTCGAGCAGTACCCGTTCCTCGGCGCTCATGCCGCGCCGCTCGATCAGGTCCGGCCGGCAGAGCCAGGTGCGTCCGAGCGCCTCACGCAGCCGCCAGCGGCGTATCGCCGCGTGATCGCCCGACAGCAGCACCTCGGGCACCCGCCGTCCGTCGAACTCCGGTGGCCGCGTATAATGCGGCCAATCCAGCAGTCCGTCACTAAAAGACTCCTGTTCCACCGACTGAGCGCTGCCCAGCGTGCCAGGGATCAGCCGGGCGATCGCATCGATCACGACCAGCGCCGCAAGTTCGCCGCCGGAGAGCACGTAGTCACCGATGGACCAGCGCTCGTCGATCCGGGTCTCCAGCAATCTCTCGTCCACGCCCTCGTAGCGGCCCGCCAGCAGAATCAGTCCTCCCGCCGCCGCCGCCTCGCGCGCCAGGCCCTGGTCGAACCGGCGACCGTCCGCGCCCAGATAGACGCGCTTTGCCCCGGCCTCGAACCTCGCCGCCGCCTCGCCAAGAGCCGCAGCCAGCGGCTCCGCCTTCAAAACCATGCCCGGTCCGCCGCCATAGGGCCGGTCGTCCACGGTCCGGTGCACGTCGTGCACCTGATCGCGCGGATCGATGCAGTCGACCAACAGGCCGCCTCGCTCCACGGCCCGCCCGACCACGCCGTAGGCGAGAGCCTCGCGGATCATCTGCGGGAAGACCGTCACGACCGCGATCCGCACGTCCCTACTCCGCGTCCGTCCAATCGACCAGGACACGCCGCTGCGTCAGATCGACCTGCCGCAGGTGCCGCGGCACCGCGGGAATCCACAGTTCAGTCGCCCCGCGCACCACCATCAGGGGATGGGCCGGCGACTCGACGAAATGATCGAGAACGCCGAGGTCCCGACCTGCGAGGTCGACCACGCGGCAGCCGATCAGGTCCGTCCGGTAGTACTCGCCCGGCCCTTCCGGCGGCAGTGCAGCACGTGGCACGCAGAGTTCGGACCCGGCCAGTCCGGCCGCCGCATCCCGGTCGTCAATCCCGGCGAACTTGGCGGTCAGCTGACCGCCGCTGCGCCCCGTGGACTCGATCCGCAGGGATCGGCACATGCCCCGCCGGCGAAGACACAGGGAGTCGTACGCGAACAGCCGCTCGTCCGGGTCGGTGTCCGAGCGGACCTTGACCCACCCTTTCACCCCGAACGGCGCGGTCACCAGGCCCAGCGCGACGAGCGGAGCATCCGCCTCGCTCATCGCAGTCGACTCTCGGTCAGGCCGCCTGCTTACGGAAGGTCGTCAGCAGCTGCTGGACGCGATCCGACATCCGGGCACCCTGTGCGACCCAGTGCTCGATGCGCGCCACGTCCAGCCGCAGCTTGACCTCGGCGCCGCGTGCGACCGGGTTGAACAGCCCGACGTTCTCCAGGCTCGTGCCGCCTTGACGCTTGCGGCTGTCGGTCACGACGACGTGGTAGAAGGGCGTCTTCTTGCCGCCGCGTCGGGTCAAACGGATCGTCACCATCGTTTTGATGCACCTTGGGTAAACTAGCCGCTTATTTTAGCGCCTGAGCACTTGACTCGGCAAGACCGCGCGAACGGCCGCACGCACCATGCCCCGGTGGCGGCCGGAAATGCGCCGCAGCCCCGGCCGCTAGGGCCCGAATCCCGGCGGCATCCGCCCCGCCATGCCGCGCATCATGTTGCGCAGCATTCCGCCCTTGGCGAGCTTTTTCATGGTCTTCTGCATCTGGTCGAATTGCTTCAGGAGGCGATTGACCTCGGGAAGCTGAACGCCGGCGCCGCTCGCGATGCGCCGCTTGCGCGAACCATCGATCAGGTCGGGGCGGCGGCGCTCTCGCGGCGTCATCGAATCGATGATGCCGATCTGCCGCTTCAGAGCCTTGGCGTTCACCGCGCCGGCGGCGCGCGCCGCGTTGGCCTGGAGCTGGGCCGGAAGCTTGTCGAGCAGAGCGTCCATTCCGCCCATGCGCTGCAACTGAGCGAGCTGTTCGCGAAGATCGGCGAGGTCGAAGGACTTGCCCGAGCCGATCTTCCGGGCGAGCTTGTCGGCCTTCTCTTGGTCGACCTGCTCCTGAACCTGCTCGACCAGCGAGAGCACGTCGCCCATGCCGAGGATCCGAGAGGCGAGCCGCTCGGGCTGGAACAGCTCGAGCGCCGCGGATTTCTCGCCCGTGCCGATGAACAGGATCGGCTGTCCGGTCACCTGCCGCACCGACAGGGCCGCACCTCCGCGCGCATCGCCATCGGCCTTGGTGAGGATCACGCCGGTCAGGGACAGCGCGTCGTTGAACGCCTTCGCCGCGTTCACCGCATCCTGGCCCGCCATGCTGTCGACCACGAACAGGCGCTCGTGCGGCCGGATCGCCGCCTCGAGTTCGCGGACCTCGGCCATCATCTCGGCATCGACGTGCAGTCGGCCAGCGGTGTCGAGCAACATCACGTCATACGCCTGCAGCGTCGCCTCGCCGAGCGCCCGACGGGCGATCGCGAGTGGCGCCTCGTCGGGCGTCGCCTCGGCGAATCCCGCGCCGACCTGGCCGGCGAGCGTCTTGAGCTGCAGGATCGCGGCGGGACGATAGACGTCGGTGCTCACGAGCAGCACCTTCTTGCCCTCTTTTTCGATCAGCCAGCGCGCCAGCTTGCCCGCGCTGGTGGTCTTGCCGGCACCCTGCAGCCCGGCGAGCATCACCACCACGGGGCGTTGCGCACGAAGATTGAGCCCCGTGCTCGGTTCGCCCATGAGCCGCGTGAGCTCGTCGTGAACGATCTTGATGAAGGCCTGGCCCGGGGTGAGGCTGCGCGTGACCTCGGCGCCGATCGCGCGCGCGCGGACGGCGTCGGTGAACGACTTGACGACGGGCAGCGCGACGTCGGCCTCGAGCAGGGCGAGGCGCACCTGGCGCACCGTTTCGGCAACGTTGTCGTCCGTCAGGCGGCCGCGGCCGGAGACCGTGCGCAGGGCCGAGGAGAGTCTTTCGGTGAGTTGGTCGAACATGGCCGCCTAGTATAGGCAACTAGGAGAGGCGAAGTCCTTGTGTCATGATCCGGTCAGAACAAATCCCGGGTCGGCGCCACGGCGTCCAGGACTGAATTGATCGTACCCATCGCACTCTTCCTGCTGTATGCCGCAGGCGCATGGCTGATGCTGCGCAGCGTCGAGGACCGCCGCCTCGAACCGCTCGCCTGGGCCTTGAGCCTCGGCGCCCTGTTCGCCCACAGCGACGCCATTGTGCATCTGATGCGCACCGTCGGCCCGTTCTCGATCGGATTGCTCGAAGCCATCTCGTTGCTCGCCTGGACGCTCGCCGTGCTCGCCTGCCTGATCGCGCTCGAGCGTCAGTACCGCGTGCTGGGTGCGATCCTGCTCGGCAGCGCGGCGCTCGGAGCGACCGCGACCGGCAGCGGCCGGCGCTATCCGGTCGATGCGGTACCGGCCTGGGAGCTGTCGGCGCACATCCTGCTGTCGATGGCGGCCGCCGCCCTGCTGTTCGCCGCCGTGGTCACGGCCTCGATGCTCGTGCTGCTCGACCGGCGCCTGCGAACCGGGCGAATCGCCGACCTACCGGGCCTGTTGCCGCCGATCGACGTGCTCGAGAAAGTGATGTTCAGGCTGATCGGTGCCGGGTTCGCCCTGCTCACCCTGTCCCTGTTCACCGGTTTCGTGTTCGTGACCAATCTGTTCGAGCAGCACCTCGTGCACAAGACCGTGCTGTCCCTGATCGCCTGGGTGGTGTTCGGCACGCTCATCTTCGGACGCCTGCGCTACGGCTGGCGCGGCCGAGCCGCCGTGAGGTTCACCCTGTTCGGCTTCGCAACGCTCACGTTGGCGTATTTCGGCTCCAAGTTCGTGCTCGAGGATCTGCTCGGGCGGCACTGGGGATGACGCCGAGCGGCACCGCGTCCGCACCCGCATCCGCGCCTCTGTTCGTCGCGCTGGCGCTCCTGCTGCTGCTTGCGGCCTTCTTCGCCGGAAGCGAAACGGCACTGATGAGCCTGAACCGTTACCGCCTGCGCCACGCGGCCAAGGCCGGGCAGCGCGGCGCAAGGCTCGCCGAAACCCTGCTCGCGAAGCCCGACCGATTGATCGGCCTGATCCTCCTGCTCAGCACCGTCGTGAACGTGGTAACCCCGACGATCGTCGGCATCATCGCTTTCCGTCTCGGCGGAGGAGTCCTGGTCGCGGCCGGGGTGGTCGCCTTGACGTTCGTGATGCTGATCTTCTGCGAGGTCGCACCGAAGACCTACGCCGCTCTGCATCCGGAGCGACTGGCGATCCTCGCTGCCTACGTGTACACGCCTCTGCTGCGCGGACTCTATCCGTTCGTGTGGGCGACCAACCTGCTCGCCAACGGCGCCCTGCGCGCGCTCGGCACCTCGCCGCCACAGAGCTCGCATGCCTTGAGCGGCGAGGAGTTGCGCACCGTGGTCGCCGAGGCCGGAGCCATGATCCCGCAACGGCATCGGCAGATGCTGGTCGGTATCCTCGACCTCGAGAAGGTCACGGTCGAGGACATCATGGTGCCGCGGACCGAGATCGTCGGCATCGATCTCGAGGACGACTGGGATGACATCGTCGAGCAGTTGCGCCAGAGCCAGCATACGCGGCTGCCGGTTTACGAAGGGGAGATCGACCGGATCGTCGGCGTGGTGCACCTGAAGCGCATCGTCCAGGTGCTCGCGCGCGGCCGGCTGGACCGCGAAGCGCTGATCGAGGCGGCGACCGCGCACGACACCTACTTCGTCCCCTCGGGCACGCCGCTGCACACCCAGCTGTTCAATTTCCAGAGAGCCAAGCGCCGCCTCGCCTTCGTGGTCGACGAATACGGAGACATCCAGGGCCTGGTGACGCTCGAGGACATCCTCGAGGAGATCGTCGGCGAGTTCACCACCGATCCGGCGACGATGATGCACCAGGACGTGCGCAGCGAGGCCGACGGCAGCTTCGTCGTGAACGCGGCCACGACCGTCCGGGCGTTGAACCGGTCGATGCGCTGGGCGCTGCCGATCGACGGCCCGAAGACCCTGAACGGATTGATACTCGAATTCCTCGAGACGATTCCCGAGCCCGGCACGACCTTGCGGGTGGCCGGTTACACCCTGGAAGTACTGCAGACGGCGGACAACGCCATCAAGACCGTCAGGGTCCGCCCACCGGCCGCGCGCGGCGCCCCACCTCTCGAGACTGGCTGAGCGCACGCGCCGGCGATCAGGCGCCCCGTTCGGCCGCGAATGCCTCGACGAGGCGGCGCACGCCGTGCACCCGCATGCCCTCGGGCGGGCGCTTCGGCACGTTCGCAAGGGGCACGATGGCGGTACGGAAGCCGTGCTTGGCCGCCTCCCTCAGCCTCTCCTCGCCGAACGGCACCGGCCGGATCTCCCCGGCGAGACCGATCTCGCCGAAGGCGATCGCCTCATGCGCGACCGCCCGGTCCTCCAGGCTCGATCGGGCGGCCAGCACGATGGACAGGTCGGCGGCGGTCTCGGCGATGCGCACGCCGCCGACGACGTTCGCGAACACGTCGTGCAGGTGCAGCGCGAGCCCGCCATGGCGATGCGCCACCGCGAGCAGCATGGTCAGCCGATTGCCGTCGATACCGACGGCGACCCGGCGCGGATTGCCTCCCGGGCTCGCATCGGCGAGCACCTGCACCTCGATCAGCAGCGAGCGCGTGCCCTCGCGCAACACCGTCACGACGCTGCCGGGGGCGGCCTCCGGCCCGCGGGACAGGAACATCGCCGAGGGATTGCTCACTTCCCGCAGGCCCTGCTCGGCCATGGCGAACACGCCGATCTCGTTCGCGGCGCCGAACCGGTTCTTGACCGAGCGCAGCACGCGGTAGCGGCTACCGGTATCGCTTTCGAAATAGAGCACCGTATCGACCATGTGTTCGAGCACTCGCGGTCCGGCGATCTGGCCTTCCTTGGTGACGTGGCCGACCAGTACGACCGCGGTTCCGGACTGCTTGGCATGGCGAACCAGCATGGCCGTGCACTCGCGCAGTTGCGCGACCGCCCCAGGCGCCGACTCGACCGCCGCGGACCAGGTCGTCTGGATCGAGTCGACGATCAGCACGTGCGCCCCGCACTGTGCCGCGGCTTCGATGATTCGTTCGACGCCGGTCTCGGCGATCAGCCGGGTGCCGGAGCCCGACAGGCCCAGACGGCGCGCGCGCAGGGCCACCTGCTGCAGCGACTCCTCGCCGGTCGCGTAGAGGACAGGACCCGAGGATTCGAGCGCCGCCGCGGTCTGCAGCATCAGGGTGGACTTGCCGATTCCGGGATCGCCGCCGAGCAGGGTGACCGACCCCCTCACCAGCCCGCCGCCCAGCACCCGGTCGAGTTCCGCCGAACCACTGCCGGTGCGCGGCGGAGCCTCGAGCGATTCGGTCGCGAGCGTCGAGGTCGCCGACGCCGCGCCACCGGGTGCGGTCGCGCGACGGGCCGCGCCACCCGCCGGCACGCTGTGCGAGGCCAGCGTATTCCACTCGCCGCAGGCGGGACACTGACCCTGCCACTTGGGGGAGGCATCGCCGCATAGACGGCATATGAATACCTCTTTCGACTTGGGCATCGGCGTCCTTTGCTTCGTTTTGTGAGCTTAGCATTGCTTTGGCGGCCGCCCGATCACCTATACTGCGTCAGGCTGCTGGCTGCGGATTATGTTGACTGCATGAGAAAAATGGGATTGATCTCGGCGATCGCCGCACGTCTTCGCATCGGCGCCCGACCGGATCCGGCGACCCCTGTCCCGGTCATCGGCGCCGACACCGCGCGCCTGCTGGACAATTTCGAACAGCGATTCGCCGAACTCAAGGCGCGCAAGCCGAACGCCACGGTGCTCGGCGACCTGTACGCGCTCGCGAGTCAGCTCGAGCAGCGCGGCCGACGCCCTCAGGCCACCGCGGTGTTCCGCCACCTGGCGCGCGTCGATGCGAACTTCCGCGACGTGGCGACCCGCTTGAAGCGGCTGATGGATGCGGATCGCGCGCCCTCGGCCCCCTCCGCCAACGGCGTCCCCGCTCGTAGGGCGGCGTCCCCGGCGGGCACATCGCAGGCGAGCGTCACCAACGCCCCCGTGAAGCGCGCCGTCCCGGCGGCGGATGGCCGCGCGGCGCGCCCGTCCGGTCAACTGGCGGACAAGAACGCCGGCCGCGACGGTGGCGCGGCGGGAGGCCGGAACGCGACCGGCTCGGGACCCGTGGCGAATCCGCACAAGGCCCAGGACTCGACGCAGGCCCAGGACTCGACGCAGGCCCAGGGCACGCCGGCCCAACTCGGCCGCTATCGGCTCGAGAGGGAGATCGGCCGTGGCGCCATGGGCGTCGTGTATCTCGGTCGCGACCTTGCGATCAATCGGCTGGTCGCGATCAAGGCGATTCCGCTGGCGAGCGAATTCACGGATTCCGAACTGGCCGAGGCGCGCGCCCGCTTCTTTCGCGAGGCCGAGACCGCCGGCCGGCTCAATCACCCGAACATCGTCACCATCTACGACGTCGGCGAGGAGCGCGGCCTCGCCTACATCGCCATGGAGTATCTGAAGGGTCGGCATCTCAGCGATTTCGCGCAATCGAACGCGCTGCTCGAGCCGCGCCAGATCCTCGAGCTGGTGCGGCGCACGGCCGATGCGCTCAATTTCGCGCACAAACAGCAGGTCGTCCATCGAGACATCAAGCCGGCGAACCTGATGTTCGACGGCGCGAGCGACGTGCTGAAGATCACCGACTTCGGCATCGCGCGCATCACCGATTCGACCAGCACACGAACCGGCATCGTGCTCGGTACGCCCTCGTTCATGTCCCCCGAACAGCTCGAAGGGCGAAGCGTGAGCGGACAATCGGACCTGTTTTCCCTCGGCGTCAGCCTGTTCCAGCTCCTGACCGGTCATCTGCCGTTCACCGCCGACTCGATGACGGGCCTGATGCAGCAGATTGCGGAGCGGCCCCATCCACCGCTGCGCGCCTTCCGGCCCGACCTGCCCGCCTGCGTCGAGGCGGTCATCGATCGCGCGCTCGCCAAGGCTCCCGAGGCGCGTTTCGAGACCGGCGCGCACATGGCCGCGGCGCTCGAAGACTGCAAGGCGCAGATGCCGGGGGGTGCCCCGTGAGCGTAGCATCGAGAACAATGGGACCTGAATCTTGACGATCATGACCAATCTACGGGGACGAATCGCGAGCGTGGCGCTGACCGACACCGGCAAGGTCCGCGAGCACAACGAGGACATGATCGCGGCCGAGCCGGACATCGGATTGTTCGTGCTCGCCGACGGCATGGGCGGATACAACGCCGGCGAAGTCGCGAGCGGCATCGCGGTGAAGACGATCGTGAACCTGGTTCGCGAGGCCGCCGGCCGCGAGGATCTCGCCGCCCGCGACGCCGACACCGGCCTCACCCGCCGCAGCATCGTGTTGCGTGACGCGATTCACAGAGCGAACAAAATCATCTATCACACCTCGCGCACCCAGCCACAGTGTGAGGGGATGGGAACCACCGTGGTCGCCTGCCTGTTCCACGACAACCGCGTCTCGATCGCCCATGTCGGCGATTCGCGGCTGTATCGGCTGAGAGACAACCGGTTCGAGCAGCTCACGCTCGATCACTCCCTGCTGCAGGAACTGGTCGACCGCGGGTTCTATTCGCAGCAGGAAGCTCAGCGCGCGACCAACAAGAATTACGTCACCCGGGCCTTGGGCGTCGAACAGGCGGTCGAGGTCGAGATCACCGAGGATGGGGTGCAGAAG
>JAGWPY010000033.1 GCA_028870275.1 Gammaproteobacteria bacterium
GACCGATCATGGTTCAGCCGATCGAGCACATGGTCACGACGATCGAGTCGCAGGCGCCGGAGCTGCGCTTGGACTTCCGTGGACGCATGATCTCGCGACGCGCGCTGGACCAGGCGCTTGCGCGCGAGGCGTCCCTCAGGGGTGCGCATTGCCGCTGCGGCGTGACGCTCCTCGATCCGCGTACCGTGAGCCGGTTCGAACTCGCCACCGGCGAGACCATCGAACCGCGCGTCGTGATCGGCGCGGACGGGCCGAGATCGGTCCTCGGCGCGGCCATCGGCGAAGCGAACTCCCGATGGGTCGCGGCCCGTCAGGTCACGGTCCCGCTCGCGCAAACGCAGGAATCGACCGACATCTTCCTGCGCGCGGCCTATCGAGGCGGCTACGGCTGGCTGTTTCCCTCCGGAGCGTACGCCCACATCGGGATCGGCGTCGACCATGCGTGGCGCCATGACCTGAAGTCGCTCTTGACCGAGCTGCATGCGGACCTGGTCGCGACCGGACGCGTGAGGGCGGGTACGCCCGCACGCCTCACGGGTGGGCTGATCCCGGTCGGCGGTCGAAGGCGATCCGTCGGCCGCATCGGTCGCACGCCGGTGTTGCTCGCGGGCGATGCGGCGGGATTGACCAATCCGGTCACCGGCGCGGGGATCGAGTCGGCGGTGCAGTCCGGCGCGCTTGCCGGCGCGATTGCGGCCGACTGGCTCGCCGGTCGGGGCGCGGCGATCGAGGACTACGAGGACGAACTGGCCTCGCTCTACGACCCTGCGCATGCGCGCGCCCTGGGACGGCGGCGAGCCCTGGAGGCGCGACAGACCCAGGGCGCCGCGGATCGCGTCGACTTTCGCCGGGCCTGGATCGCCTTCCCCGAGTACTGGTCCGATGCGGCCTGAGGACCGCCGTCGGGCGCTGGTCCTCGGGTCCTCTCAGTCCTCGGTCATCGGCATGCGTGTCGACAGACAGCCGAGCATCCGCTCCAACCGGATCCGGGTGATCTCCAGCCAGGCGGCGCGCGCACGCGCCGTCGCCTCGGCATCGGCACCGCGCGTCTCGTCGCGGACCGCATCGAGCAGGCGTTCGAGCGCCTCGCCGAGTTCGGCGGTACGCGCGTCCATCGGTGTCCAGCCGAGCTTGCGGCCCCCCTGCCGGTACGACTCGCGATCGGCCGCGGACGCGGCCAGTTCCGCGAGCTTTTGCAGCCGGGCGATATCCTCGCGCAACAGCTGCGCACGAAACGGACTCGTCTCCGAAGGCACGCCGGCCTGCAGTTCCTCGATCAGCGACATCGCGATCCTCCCGGGTGTCCGTTCGATTCGATCATGTCGAGCTCTCGCCGGCAAGCACCGGCAACACTTCGGCCGCGAGCAATTCCAGGGACTCGCGCACCACCTCGCTCGGCAGCGCCCCGGCGCCGACCGCGCAGCACAGATGAGTGACGCCCGCGGCCCGATAACGGCACAGTCGGGCCAGACAATCCGCCGGCGTGCCGACCACCGCGAGCCCGGCCAGCTCGAGCAGACGCAGGCGGGCGCCGAACCGCAACAGGGCGCGGAACCGGCCGAGGTCGCGGAAATGCTCGTAGCTCGGCTGCAATCGCTCGAGCACCGGCGCCGTGACCCGCAGGAGTTCGCCGTAGAACCAACGGAACGCCGGTGCGGCGAGCGCCCGGGCGCGCTCGCGGTCGCGCAGACACAGGAGTCCCACGGTCATGCCGATGCGCATCGGCTGCGGGCCGCGCCACGCCGCGCGATAGCGCGCGAGATCGGCCTCGACCATGAGCCAGGGCTTGAACGGTCCCGCCAGCACGCCGAGCCCCTCCGCGGCGGCCCAGTCGAAGGTCTGCGGACTGACCGCGGCGATCCACAGCGGCGGGTGGGGATGCTGCAGCGGCCGGGGCACGATCTCGACCTCGCGCAGCGGAAATCTCGGGCCGGCATGCGAAACCGGGCCACCGCCCGCGCAGGCGCGCAGAATCGCGAGCGACTCCTCGAGGCGGCCACGACCGTCGGCCATGTCGGCGCCGAACGCCGCGTACTCCTGCGGCGAGAACCCGCGACCGATGCCGACCTCGAGACGGCCGCCGCTGAGCAGGTCGAGTGTCGCGATGCGCTCTGCGACGTGCAGCGGATGATGCAGTGGGAGCGGAATGACGCCGAGCCCGAGGCGCAGCCGCCCGGTGCTGCGCGTGAGCGCCGCGAGCACCAGATCCGGCTTGGACAGATGCGAGTAACCCTTCATGAGGTGGTGCTCGACGAGCCAGACGCCGTGAAATCCCAGCCGGTCGGCCAGTTCGATCTCGGCGATCGCTTCGGCGTAGACCGTGCTCTCGTCGCGTGCGAGCCCGGGCGGCATCGAGAACTCGTAGAACAGATCGATCAGCACAGCCATGCTCCGCCGAAGGAGACCGCATCGTGACGAGCCTAGCCGAAATAGCCGGCGCCCGATACGAAGATCCCGTGTCGGAGATCGACTGGACCGCGGTCGACTGCGAGTGCTGGTGGATGCCGCCCGGATCGTTGTCCCTGGCGGGAGTGCGTGAGTTCGAGGCTCTGCCGCTCGCCACGCGCCGTCGGGTCTCGCAGCTCGAATATGTGCACTTGCTGCAGGCGGGCCTGTGGCTCGAGTCGCAGTTCATCGCCCGCCTCGCCTCGCTCTCGCATCGTACGCAGGATCCCGCCCGGCAGCGGCAGTTGCTGCGAGAGGTGCGCGAGGAAGCGGGCCACAGCCTGATGTTCGTCGAACTCCTGCAGCGCAGCGGCTTCGGCATCGACAAGCGCCGCGGCGCCGGCATGCGGCTGGTCGAGGCGCTGGGTGGCCTGCTGCCGACCGATACGGCGCTGTTCTGGGCGCTGGTCGTGGTCGGCGAGGAACTTCCGGATCGGCTCAACCGCTGCGTCCGGCGCGGCGTCGACGAGGCGACGCTGAGCGCGGTGGTCTACCGGATCGCCGGCATCCATCTGCGCGACGAAGCGCTGCATGCCGCGTATGCACGCCGCCAATGCCGGAGCGCGGCTGCGGCGACCCCGCGAGCGATGCGCGTCGCGCTCGCGCCCCTGCTGTCGCTCGCGATCGATCTGTACGCGCGCTACGTGTATTTCCCGGGGGCGGATCTGTACGCCCGCGCCGGTCTTCGGCCCGCGGCCGGCTGGCGGCGGGCGGCGCTCGCCAATCCGCGGCGTCGCGCACAGGTCGGCGAGCTGTTGCGGCCGACCCGGGAATTCCTGCGACGCTGCGGCTGGTCGCTTGCCCTCTGAGCGGTGAGGGGATTCCGGTTCGCGACACGCTTCGATCGGGTCGCAAACGGCTACACTGCGGCGATGGCCGTCTCCCCCATGCCGCGCGACGCACCCTACCGTGAATTCGCCGAGCGGCTGCTGAGTCGTGCGGCCGGTGCACCGCTCCTGTCCGGCAACGCGGTCGAACTGCTGATCGACGCCGAAGCGCATTTCACCGCCTGGCTGCGTGCGATTCGCGGCGCGTCGCGGCGGGTGCTGCTCGAGAATTACATCGTCCGCGACGATGCGGTCGGGGTCGAGTTCCGGGATGCGCTCGCGGAGCGCGCTCGCAGCGGCGTACGGGTCGCCGTGATCGTCGACTGGCTCGGCTGTCTGGGGCAATCGGGCCGGCGCTTCTGGGCGCCACTGCGCGCGGCGGGCGGGGAAGTGCGGGTCTTCAATCCACCCCGCCTCGGTCGCTCGTTCGCCTGGATCAACCGCGACCACCGCAAGCTCCTGGTCGTGGATGGGCGTCTCGGTTTCCTCTCAGGCGTATGCTTGAGCGCCAAGTGGCTCGGCGATCGGCAATACGGCCGGCCTCCTTGGCGCGATACCGGGGTGGCGCTGCGCGGCCCCGCCGTCGCCGAGCTCGAACAGGCGTTCGTGCACAGCTGGGATGCGCTCGGAGCGGCCTTCGGCGAGACGATCGCCGATCCCCGGTCGATCGAGGCGCAGGGCGAGGTCGCCCTGCGCGTGATCGCAACCGAACCGGCACGCGCGTTCGTCTACCGGCTGGACCAGCTGGTCGCATCGATGGCCCGCCGGACCCTGTGGCTCACGGACGCCTATTACGTCGGTATTGCGCCCTACGTGCAGACACTGATCGGTGCGGCCCGCGACGGGGTCGACGTCCGGCTGCTCGTGCCGGGAACGAGCGACGTCGCGGTCGTCTCCGCGCTGTCGCGGTCGGGCTACCGGCCGCTGTTGCGCGCCGGCATTCGCGTGTTCGAGTGGAACGGATCGATGCTGCACGCCAAGACCTCGGTCGTCGACGGTCTCTGGGCACGCGTCGGCTCGTCGAACCTGAACCTGTCGAGTTGGCTCGGCAACCTCGAGATCGACGTGGCGATCGAGGATGCGGGCTTCGCCTCCCGGCTCGCCGAGCGCTACGAGACGGACCTGCAAAATGCCACGGAAATCGTCCTCTCGCCGCGCCGGTTCCGCCGCACCGGCAAGATCCATACTCTGGACGGTCCGCCCTCGACCCGCCGCCCCGCGGTCGTGAAGGCCGAGCACGGTTCCAGCCGGGCGGCGGTCGATGCCCTGCGTCTCGCCAACACGGTGGGAGTGGCGTTGCGCGCGCATCGCGTGCTCGGCGACACCTCGGCCGCACCGCAGCTGTTCGCGAGCCTATTGCTGACGGTGGTGGCCTTCATCGGATGGCGCTGGCCGCGCGTGATCGCCTGGCCGCTCGCCCTCTTGGCCGCCTGGCTGGCGCTCAACCTGGCGATCCGCCGCTTCAGGGAGCATCGGCGCCGCCGTCATTGGCTGCGGCACGACGCACCGGATACCGATCCGCCGGCGGCGCCCTGAGGCGCGGCTCCGCCCTGAGGCGGCTGCGGGCGAGCGACAGGAGCCAGATGGCGGCAAACGCCGCGACCACGCCGTAACCGGCGGTCTGCAGATCGATCCCGTCGAGCCGGCGCATCCAGACGGAACGCCCGGGCAGCACCTGCCCGAGCACTTGCAGCCATTCGATCGAACCGATCAGCAGAGCCACCGCGACCGAGAGCCCGGTCACGATCAGGTCGTAGGTATGGCGACGGCGAGCATCGGTGGCGGCCCAGCCGTAGATCACCGTCATCAACATGCCGTCGGCGGTGTCCAGCGCGGACATGCCGGCGGCGAACAACACCGGCAAGGCGAGCACCATCGCCCCCGACGCGCCGCTCGCCGTCGCGCCGGCGGCGGCCGCGAGCAGCGCGATCTCCGAGGCCGTATCGAAGCCGAGGCCGAACAGCATGCCGATCGGAAACATCTGCCAGCTGTGACGGAGCGACCGGCGCAGGCGCGTACCGAGGACACGGGCGATGAAACCGCGCGGCGCGACACCGTCCCCGGTCGCGCTTGGATCGAGGGAGCCGCATCGGCGCGCGATGAAGCGCTCGCGCAGCGTGCCGAGATTGAGCAGGCCAATCGCGACGAGAAAGGCACCGGAGATCGCCGTACCGATCAATCCGCCGAGCGCGCGCAGCACGGGCAGCGCCGGCGCGAGGCGCGCCGCGGCGATCATCGTGACCAGCGTGATCGCGAGCACGATGGTCGAGTGACCGAGCGAGAAGAAGAATCCGACGCCGAGCGGCCGGTCGCCGGCGCGCATGCGGTAGCGGATCGTGTCGTCGATCGCGGCGATGTGGTCGGCGTCGAAGGCGTGCCGCAGACCGAGCAGATAGGCGGCCATGGCGAAGCCCAGGTACGCGGGGTGGCCCGAGACGTGGCCGAGCACGATCCACCCGCCGAGCGCGTGCAGCGCGACGATCGCGACGCCGTAGCCGACCGCCTCGGGCAGGCGGAACCCGCCGACCTCTCGCATCTCCATGGTTCGTCAATGCTGATCCGGGGGCGCCCGAGGGGTCAATACGGGGCTCCACGGGCGGATGCGTACCGGCGGTCGGGTCAGTCGCTGCGGCGGAATCCCCGTGCGAACCCACGCCACCAGAGAATCGTCGCGACGCCGAGCCCGACGAGGCCGGCGATCATCGCGACCGCCGGCAACCGTGGCGGAGTCTGTCGATTCGCGTGCACCACGAGGCCGTGGGCATAACCGAGGAAGACCATCAGCATCGCACTGAACTGGCGGATGCCGGTTCGCAGGCGCGCGATGGTCGCCTCGCGGCGCTCGGGGCCGAGCCAGTACTCGCGGTTCGGCAGATTGATGCGCGCCCCGGGCCGCCCGACCGCGGCGCTCGTCCTGAATGCGATCAGGACCGGCAGACCCACCCCGATGATCAGCATCAGAGCGACGTAGACCGCGCGCGGCATCGTGCCGTTCGCGCCTCCCGCGGCGTCGAAGTGGCTCGCCACGACCGCCGGCATGGTCGCGCCGCTACCGGCGATGAACGCGGCCACCAGAGCCGCGACGCCCAGGAACGGCCCGTTCCACGAGTCCGTGCGCGCGCTCACGGACATCCCTTACTGGCGCAGCAGCGCCGTGGCGCGGTCCAAGCGATCGCAGTACCGCTCGATCGCCTTCGCGGTCACCGCGGAGTACTCGTTCGCCTGCGGCCAGATCCGTTGTTCGATCGCCTCGCGCACGGCCGGCAGCGTCTTCACGCCGTAGCCGGTGTAACGGCCGGGCGCGTAGATCAGGTGTTCGAACCAGGGCCGTCCCGGCAAGCCCTGCGCATCGAGCAGCATCTGCTCCATGCCCTGGAGGAGCCCATCGACCCGTCGCTGATCGACCGCAAGCCCGGCCGCCTGCGCATGGTCGTAGGCGGCATCGTAAGCCGCCGCACTGTGGCGCAGCCGCACCACCGCGTTGTCGAGCGGTGCAAGTTCGAGATAGGGCACCGCGCTCTCGCGCGCGGGCGGTCCCACGGGGCGGGTCGGATCGGCCGCGAGTGTGA
>JAGWPY010000034.1 GCA_028870275.1 Gammaproteobacteria bacterium
CTGGCTGGTCTGGTCGCCCGTGCCGTTCAGGCCGACCACCAGACCGTAGCCGACCAGCTGATTGGTGCGCACGCCCTGGACCTGGGCGAGGTCCTTGATGCGTTCGGCGCGCGCCCCGCCCGCACCGGCGAGCAGCAGCAGTGCGAACAGCAGGGTTCTATGGATGGACATGGCGGCTTCCTCAGAAGGGCATCAGCGCGGAATTGAAGAAGCGCGTCAGCCAGCCCATCTTGTTCGAGCTCGCCACGGCTCCCTTGCCCGAGTAGCTGATGCGCGCGTCGGCGACCTTGTTCGAGTTCACCGTGTTGTCGTAGGCGATGTCGGCGGGCCGCACCACGCCGGCGAGGTGCACGTATTCCTCGCCCTGGTTGAGCTGCAGGGCCTTCTCGCCCTGGATCACCAGATTGCCGTTCGGTTCGACTCCGGTCACCGTCACGGTGATGAAGCCGGCGAGGCTGTTGCTCTGTGCGCTCGATCCCTCGCCGTCGAAACTGCCCGCGCCGCTCAAGGACGCGTTCAGGACCGGCACGCCTCCGGTGGTGATCGTGCGGCCGAACAGGGTCGCGCCGCTGTTGGCGATCGAGCTGGTCTTCGCCGTCTTGGTGACCGCCGTCTTGCTCGCGTTGATCGATTCGTTCAGGCGGATCGTGAGGATGTCGCCCACATGCCTCGCCTTCAGATCGGCGAACAGTTCCATCTGCTGACCCGACTGATAGATCGCGCCAGCGGTCGGCGGCGCCGGCGGCGCGACCTTCGGCACCTGCGGCAGACTCGGGCCCGGATCGCGCTTCGGCATCACGCTGCAGCCGCTCGCGCCGAGCACGACGATGAGACCGGCGAGGATCACGGGGGTCGAGTGGATACGCATGGTCGCAGCCTCGGCGTCAGGCCAGGTTGGTGGTCAGGAACTGCAGCATCTGATCGGTCGTGTTGATCGCCTTGGAGTTCATCTCGTAGGCGCGCTGGGTCTCGATCATGTTCACCAGCTCCGTGACCGAATTGACGTTCGAGGTCTCGAGCGAGCCCTGCTGGATCGAGCCGATGCCGTTGGTGCCCGGGGTGCCCACCTGCGGCGCGCCGCTCGCCGCGGACTGCACGACGAGGTTGTTGCCCTCCGGCTGCAGTCCTTCGACGTTCATGAAGGTGGCGAGCTGGATCTGTCCGACCGTGGTCGGCTTGCTCGCGCCCGGCGCGGTCACCGACACCGTGCCGTCGGCGCCGATCGAGATCGACTGCGCATTGGCCGGAATCGTGATCGCCGGGGACAGCGGATAGCCGTTCGCGTTGACCACGTTGCCCTGCGAATCGAGCGAGAAGGAGCCGTCGCGGGTGTAGGCAATCGAACCGTCCGGCATCGTGATCTGGAAGAAGCCGAGCCCGGTGATCGAGACGTCGAGGCTGCCGTTGGTCTGCAGCACGCTGCCCTGCGCGTAGTTCTTCATGGTCGCCGCGAGCTTGACGCCCGTGCCGAGGGACAGTCCGGTCGAGTACTGCGTGTTCTGCGTGCTCTGCGCGCCGACCTGCTGGATGTTCTGATACATGAGGTCCTGGAAGGCCGCGCGGTCGGCCTTGAAGCCGGTGGTGCTGACGTTCGCAAGATTGTTGGCGATCACGGCCATGCGCGTGTTCTGCGCATCGAGTCCGGTCTTCGCCGCCCATAGTGCCAAGTCCATGTCGTGTTACCTCTCGCGCTACTGCAGCGTCATCAGGCGCTCGGCGCTCTGTTCGTTCTGATCGGTCGAATTCATGCTCTTCACCTGCAGCTCGTACAGCCGCTGCAGCTCGATCATGTTCACCAGCGACTGAGCCGCGTTCACGTTGCTCGACTCGAGCTCTCCGGAAGTCACGGTCACGGTCGGATCGGTCTTCGCCTTGCCGCCCGCTTTCAGGTGGAGAAGGCCGTCTGCGCCCTTGACCAGGCTCGCGGCCGGCGGATCGACCAGCTTGATCTTGTCGACCTGGGACTGCGCCGAGGGCTGCAGGCCGAGCGGCACGATGGAGACGGTGCCGTCGCTGCCGACCGTGACCGTGGTGGCCGGCGGTATCGAGACGGGCCCGTTCTCCGAGAGGACCGGCAGGCCGGTCGCGGTCGTGACCTCGCCATTCGGGCCGACCCGCAAGTCGCCCTCGCGGGTGTAGGCCTCGGAACCGTCCGGAGCCTGCACCGCGATGTAGCCCGAACCGTTCACCGCGATGTCGAGGCTGCGCCCGGTGTCCTGGAGGACGCCGTTCGAGAAGTCGATGCCGGCGTCCCCGGCGACCGCGTTGACGCGGGTCGCATAGCCGGGGCCGTAGACCGGTTCGCTGGTGAAGTCGACCGCATTGGCGAGGAAACCGACGGTGTCGATGTTCGCGAGGTTGTTGTTGTTGACCGCCTGCGCCTGCATGATCTGCTTCGCACCGGTCATCGCCACGTACAGTCCCCGATCCATTTTCAGGCTCCTCTAGAGGGTCCGCCGATCAATGACCGATGTTGATGACCGTCTGCGACAGCTGGTTCGCCGTCGTGATCACCTGCGCATTCGCCTGGAAGGCGCGCTGTGCCGTGATCATGTTCACCAGCTGTGTGGTGAGATCCACGTTCGAGGCCTCGAGCGCGCCCGACTGGATCGTGCCGAAGCCGGCCGAGCCCGCCGTGCCCTGCACGACGTTGCCCGAGGTGAAGGTCTCGGACCAGTTCGTGTCGCCGAGCTGCTTGAGACCCTGCGGATTCGGGAAGTTCGCCATCGCGAGCTGGCCGAGCTGGGTCGACCGGCCGTTGGTGTAGACCGCCGAAACGACGCCTGCGGTGTCGATCGACACGGTGCTCAACTGCCCCGTCGCATAGCCGTTCTGGGTGATCGAGGTGACGCCGAACTGCGCGCCGTACTGGGTCGTGTTGGCGAAGTTGAAGGTCAGGTTCATCGGGTTCGCGCCGCCGGGCGGCGTGTAGCCGTTGAACGAGAGCGCTCCGCCCGCGGGCGCCGAGACCGCGCCGGTCGGCGAGAAGGTCAGGGTCTGCGCGGTGCCGACCTGCGTACCGTTGACCGTCAGGTAGGCGTTCCACTGGTTCGGCGTCGCGGTCTGGGCGAAGTAGAACGTCGCCGGATAGGCGTTGCCGAGCGAGTCGTAGACCGTCGTCGAGGTCGACTGGTTGTAGGTCTGCGAATTGGTCGGATCGAAGGGCGTGACCGCCGGCGCGGTCGAATTGGCCGGCAGGTTGAGGATCACGCTGCCGCTCGAGGTGGCGAGCGGGGCGCTCTGCGCGGTCTGCAGATTGAGGTCGGTGAGCGTGCCGGTGTTGAAGCCGCCGTTGACGAGCGGCGGATAGACCTGCAGCGCCTGACCGGTCGAGCTGATCACGTTACCGCTCGAATTCTCCTGGAACTGGCCGTTGCGCGAATAGACGTAGCCGCTCGAGTCCTTCAGGGTGAAGAAGCCGTCGCCGCTGATCGCGAGGTCGAGGTTCGACGAGGTGGTGGTGATGTTGCCCTGGGTGAACTGCTGGGCCGTGGTCGCGAGACGCACGCCCTCGCCCACGACCGAGGTGTTCAGGTTGACTGCGCCCGAGGCGTAGACGTCGGCGAATTCGGCGCGCGAACCCTTGAAGCCGATCGTGTTGGCGTTCGCGACGTTGTTCGCGGTGACGTCGAGATCGGAGCTCGCGGCGGTGAGGCCCGACAAAGCGATGCTGAAAGATGCCATGGATGACTCCCGTGAAGATTCAGTTGGATATCTGCTGGACGTTGGCGAACGGCACGCTGCCCTGGCCGGCGACGTCGAGCGTGAGTCCGCTCGCCCCCGCGCCCATGGTCACGCTCTGCACCGTGCCGTTCACATAGGTGGAGACCGCCGTGCCGCTCGCCACGCCCGCGACCTGGGCGCTCAAGGCGTAGGCTCCCGCGGGTGCCTGACTGCCGTCGGCGAGCTTGCCGTCCCAGCTGAAGTTGGCGAGCCCGGCCGCCTGCGCGCCGAGATCGATCTGCCTGACCAGGACGCCGCTCGCATCGGAGACATTCAGCACGACGTCGGAGGTGGTCTGCGGGACCTGCACCGCGCCGGTGACCGTGGCGCCGGCGCTCTGCAGGCTCGCCGTCGAACTCGGCACGAGCGCCTGGTGGCCGAGGAGCGAGGAGGCCTGCAGCGCCTGATTCGAGACGAGCGAATTCGACAGCCCCGAGAACGAGGTGTTCAGCTGGGTGATGCCCTGCACCTCGCTCAACTGGGCGAGCTGGGTGAGGAAGGTATTGCTGTCGATCGGACTGGTCGGATCCTGATTCTTGAGCTGCGCGAGCATCAGGGTCAGGAAATCGGTTCCGCCGAGCGTGGTCGCATTCGCCGCGCCGCCCGTCGCCGAGGTGCCGGTCGTCGCAGTCCCCGCGCCCGTGGTCGCCGGATTCGAGTAGGTGCCCGGCACGTTGTTGGTGGTGATGGTCATGCGTAATCCCCGGATTCGCTCGGTTAGTGACCCATCGCGATCGTCTTCAGGAGAAGATCGCGAGCCGTGTTGATCGCGTCGACGTCGGTCGAGAAGGCGCGGTTCGCCGAGATCATGTTGGCGAGTTCCTCGATCGGATTGACGTTCGAGGCGTAGACGTAGCCGTTCTTGTTCGCGAGCGGCGAGTTCGGCTCGTAGCGCATCGCGACCGGCGTCTGGCTCTGCACGATCCCGAGCACGCGCACGCCGGCGCCGGCGCTCGCCGCCGCGTTCGCGTTCGTGTCGAGGAACCCCCCGGCACCGATCGCCGGCGCGCCGGCACGGTCGAGGATGGTCTGGAACACCGGTTCGCGCGCCCGATAGACCTGGGTCGGGTCGCCGCTCTCGCTCTGCGCGTTGGCGAGGTTGCTCGCCACAGTGTTGAGACGGATCGTCTCGGCATTGAGGCCGGTGCCGGCGACGTCGAAGACCTTGAAAAGAGACATCTGATTTCTCCTCTGGCGTCCGCGCTACTGGCCCGTGATCGCCAGCTGCAGGTCCGAGATGTCGTCGTTGATGAAGCCGAGGCTGGCCTGGTAGCGCACGTTGTTCTCGGCGAAGGCGGCCTGTTCGATCGGCATCTCGACGGTGTTGCCGTCGAGCGAGGCCTGATAGGGGTTGCGGTACTTGAGCGGTGCCGCTCCCGCATCGCCGCTCGCGCTGGAGATCTGGCCCGGCTGGGTGATCGCGAGCGGCAGCTCGCCCGAGGCCTCGGACTGCGACAACACCGCGCGAAAGTCGATGTCGCGGGCCTTGTAGCCCGGGGTATCGGCATTGGCGAGATTGTTGGCGATCACGCCGACCCGCTGGCCGTACAGCAGCAGAGCCTTTTCGTGGATTCCGAACAGTTTTTCGAACATGGCGTGATGGCCTCCTCGGGCTGGATGAAGCAAGAGCCGTGCCAGCCCCGGAAAAGCGCCAGAGTCGTGACGTGGATCGCAAAATCGCCAGGTCCAGAGCCATGGGCGGCGAGCGGCGGCCGGTTCGCGCACCGCCCGGCGGCAAGGTCTTGCCGCTGGCGGCCGAGCGTACCGGCCCAACGCCGCGGAAACTCGTCCTGGCACGAGGCTTGCAAACTCTGTTCCCATGACTCGGATGGCGCCAAAAACCCGTCACTTCGCCTGCCTGCTCGGCGCACTGCTCGCGTTCGTGGCGCGCGCCGCCACGGTGGCCCGATTCGAGGATCCTGCGGAACTCGCCACCATCGCCCGCAAAGCCGCGGCCGCCGACTTGACCGTGCACGACCGGGGCGAGCGCCTCGAGGTGGGCACGATTGCGCCGGGACTCGCATTGCGCCGCTGCGCCGGGCCCGTCACCGCGACGCGCGCTCCGGGGTTGCGCAGCGATCGACGCGTGCTGCTCGAATTGCGCTGTGCGGGACCGAGCGCCTGGCATATCTACGTGCCGGTCCAGGTGGTCGGTACCGCCGAAGTGGTCGTGGCCGCCCACGCGATCGTCACGGGGACGGTGCTGACCAGCGCCGATCTCCGGCTGCAACGAATCGATCTCGACGCCCTGCCGCTCGGTTATCTCGATTCGACCTCGATCGCGGTCGGTCTCACCGCGCTGCGGCCGATTGCCGGCGGCGTGGTTCTGACCAATCAGATGCTGCTCGGTCGTATCGCGGTGCAACATGGACAGATGGTCACTCTGGTCGCCGAGAGCGGCGGCATCAGCGTCCGCATGAGCGGCCGCGCCCTGACCGATGGTCTGGTCAATCAGCGGGTGAAGGTCGAGAATCTTTCCTCGGGGAGGATCGTCGAGGGCATCGCCCGCCCGGACCAGACCGTGGAAATTTTCGTACCTTGACCCTCAAGTGAACTGCGTCACAGTCGATAACGTGTTTGAACGACGGTTGGCCGCCATCCGTCTCTCAAGTTCGAAGCGAAGCGGACGATACCTCCCACATACGGGCACGACGATCATTCAGGAGTTATTGCAGTGCCGAACAAGATTTCCGGATACCGGGCCGCCGAGCCGATCGCCCCCTTAAAGGGGTCCGGCGCCAACGGCCAAGTGGTCGACAGGAGCCAGGGCGGCGGCAACGCCGCGCCGGCGGCCAGCACGGGCACGGCCGATCAGCTCACGCTGACCGGATCGGCGGTCACGATGCAGAAGCTCTCCGCGGCGGTCGCCGCAGCGCCGACGGTCAACGCGAGCAAGGTCGCCTCGATCAAGCAGGCGGTGCAGAACGGCAGCTATCAGGTCAACTCGACGCAGGTGGCCAACAAGATGCTGCAGTTCGAGCGCGGCTTGAAGTAACGACGCCCCGACCGCACACGCGCCCCCTACGACCATGCAACCCGAAGCCGAAGCCGCGCTCTCCGCAGTGCTCGATCAGGAACTCGATCTCGCGAGGGCCATGGCCGAACTACTCGCGCGCGAGCGCGCTGCGCTCAGCGGCGATTCGCCGGATGCGGTGATCACGAGCGCGGCCGACAAGTCACGGCTCGCGGAGCGGTTCGAGGCCTGCGAACGACGCCGCCAGGCGCTGATCCTCGCGGCCGGCATCGACGCGGACCAGGATCCGCGGCGGGCGGACCTGCCGGCCTCGGTCGCGCAGCGCTGGAGCGCTCTGCTCGCGGTCGCGGCCGAGTGCCGCAATGCAAATGAAGTCAATGGTTACATCGTTCACTCGCGCCAGCATCAGGTGCGCCAGCTGATCGATGCGCTGCGCGGCGGCACGCCCGCGACCTACGGCGCGAGCGGCCGCGTGGCCAGCGCCTCGCTGCGGGCGATCGCCCAGGCCTGAACCCATGCTGGTGCTGAGCCGCAGAGCCGATGAGGCGATCGTGATCCAGCCTGCCGAAGGAATCGACGGCAGCATGACCCTGCAGCAGCTGTTCGCCAATGGGCCGATCCAGATCACTCTGCTCGCGAGCACGGGCCGACGCGTCAAGGTCGGCATCGAAGCCCCGCAACAACTGGCGATCCGGCGCAAAGACATCGCCTGATTCGACATAAGAACGGAGCGTACCCTGAGGCCTTCCGTAGGAACCCACCCGCCTGCATAATGCGGTCTCGCATCATGTTCAGCAGGGAGCCGGTTCCGATGGAGCGTCGCTTGCATACCCGCCATCGGGCGAGAACCACCGTGTACGTCGTGATGCCGGGCCGCAAGGGCCGGATCTGCAAGGCGAAAAATCTCAGCGCGAACGGCGTGTTCGTCGAAACCGAGAATCTCGGCCTGCGCAAGGGCCAGCAGGTGCAGCTTGCCTTCGCGATCAACCTGGGCACCGTCACCAAGATCCATCGCCGCACTGCGATCGTCGCGCACGTGACCCGGGGCGGCACGGGTCTGATGATGGAACAGTTTGCCGGACGCTGACCTTCGGGTGATCCGCATCCGCGGCGCCCGCCAGAACAACCTCAAGAACCTCGATCTCGACCTGCCGGTCGGGGAGCTGATCGTCGTCACCGGCGTCAGCGGCTCGGGCAAATCCTCGCTGGTGTTCGACACGCTCTACGCCGAGGGCCAGAGGCGCTACGTCGAGACGTTCTCCCCCTACGCGCGCCAGTTCCTGGACCGCATGGACAAGCCGCAGGTCGAGCGCATCGAGGGAATTCCGCCGTCGATCGCGATCGACCAGACCAATCCGGTGCGCACCTCCCGCTCGACGGTCGGGACGATGACCGAGCTCAACGATCATCTGAAACTGCTGTTCGCGCGTGCGGCCACGCTGCACTGCCGCTCCTGCGGGAAGCCGGTGCGGCGCGATACGGCCGAGACGATCCGCGACTCCCTGACTGTGCGCTCGCGCGAGCACGGCGATCCACGCCTGGTGCTCACCTTCCCGGTCGTGATACCGGAGAATTTCAGCGAAGCGGAGGTGCTCGCCCTGCTCGAACGGCAAGGATTCACCCGGGTGCACGCCCGGCGCGAGCGGACCCTCGAGGTGGTGCAGGACCGCTTCCGCTGGTCGACCGCCGATCCGTCCCGCCGCGCCGAAGCGATCGAGGCGGCGCTGCGCATCGGCAACGGCCGCATCGGTGTCCATGCGCTCGCGGAGGATGGCGCCGAGCGGCCGCCCTGGCGCTATTCGACCGGGCTGCATTGCGCGGACTGCGACATCGAGTACAAGGACCCGACGCCGAGCGATTTCAGCTTCAACTCGCCGATCGGCGCCTGCCCGACCTGCCGCGGATTCGGCCGCACGATTGGCGTCGACCTGGCGCTGGTGATCCCGGACGAGAGCCTGAGCCTGCGCGACGGCGCCATCAAGCCCTGGCAGACCGCCGCCTACGCCGAGTGCCAGGAGGATCTGCTGCGTTTCGCCCGCAAGCGGGCGATTCCCGTGGATCGGCCGTTCCGCGAACTCTCGGCCGAGGAGCGCCGTTGGGTCATCGAGGGCGAAGGCGATTGGTCTCGCAAGGTCTGGTACGGGGTCTCGCGGTTCTTCGCCTGGCTGGAGACCAAGGCGTACAAGATGCACATTCGCGTGCTCCTGTCGCGCTACCGCTCGTACACGGAATGCGCGACCTGCGGCGGCTCGCGACTGAAGCCGGACGCGCTGCTGTGGCGCATCGGCTCACCGGCCATGAACGTCCGCGAACTCTCGCTGCTGCCGATCGAGCGCTGCCTCGACTTCTTCGCAGGACTCGAGCCGCCGCCGCCGCACGACGAGGCGGCCGCGCTGCTGCTCGCCGAGATCCGGGCGCGCCTGCGCTATCTCGTCGAAGTGGGGCTCGGGTACCTGAACCTCGACCGCCAGTCGCGCACGCTCTCCGGCGGCGAGGTACAGCGGATCAACCTCACCACCGCACTCGGCACGTCGCTGGTGAACACCCTGTTCGTGCTCGACGAACCCTCGATCGGACTGCACGCGCGCGACGTCGATCGCATCGCCTCGGTGATGCGCAGGCTCCGTGACGCCGGCAACACCCTCGTCGTGGTCGAACACGATCCGAAGATCATGGCCGCGGCCGACCGCGTGCTCGACATCGGCCCGGGCCCCGGCGAGCGCGGCGGCGAGATCGTCTTCTTCGGTCCCCTGGCGCGGTTCGCAGAGGCGCGCGGCTCGCTGACCGCTGACTATCTGTTCGGCCGACGTCGCGCGGCGCTTCCCGAGGGCGCCACGGGGCCGGGCGCATCGGCGGCCGGCGTCGCGGCCCTGGGGATCGAGGGTGCGAGCCAGCACAATCTGCGCGACGTCGACGTGCAGTTCCCGCTGCACCGAATGGTGTGCGTGACCGGCGTGAGCGGCTCGGGCAAATCGACCCTGGTGCACGACGTGCTCTATCGGGCGCTGTTGCGCGCCCAGGGCAAGCCCACGGACGCACCCGGGGCGCATCGCGCCTTGCGGGGCGCCGCCTCGATCGGCGAGGTGGTGATGATCGATCAGAGTCCGATCGGCCGCACCGCGCGGTCGAATCCGGCGAGCTTCGTCGGCGCCTTCGAGGCGATCCGCAAGCGCTTCGCCGCATTGCCCGAGGCGCGCGAACGCAAGTACACCGCCGGCACCTTCAGTTTCAACGCCGGCACGGGCCGCTGCCCGGGCTGCGGCGGCAACGGCTTCGAACACGTCGAGATGCAGTTCCTCTCGGACGTCTACTTGCGCTGTCCGGACTGCGATGGCCGGCGGTACCGGCGCGAGGTCCTCGAGATCCGCCTCGACGTCCCCGGCCGCGATCCGCTCTGCATCGCGGACGTGCTCGATCTGACGGTGAGCGAAGCGCTGGCGCTGTTCGCCGAGGACGCCGGGATCTGTTCGGGGCTGCAACCGCTCGCCGAGGTCGGGCTCGAATACCTTCGGCTCGGCCAGCCGGTGCCGACCCTCTCCGGCGGCGAAGCGCAGCGGCTGAAGCTCGCCGCACATCTGGCGCCGCGCGCTTCGCCCAGGGGTCGCGCGGTTCGCGGCGACCTGTTCATCTTCGACGAGCCGACCACGGGCCTGCATTTCGACGACATCGCCCGACTGCTCGGCGCGTTCCGTCGCTTGGTGGCGGCCGGCCACTCGCTGATCGTGATCGAACACAATCTCGACGTGATCGCATCGGCCGACTGGATCATCGATCTCGGGCCAGAGGGCGGTGACCGCGGGGGAACCGTGGTCGCGTGCGGTACGCCCGCCGAGATCGTCGCGAACGAACGGTCCCATACCGGCCGGGCGCTCGCCGAGGCCCGCCGACCGCCGCCGGTCGTCGGCGTCAGCGAACGGCCGAGGCGAACGCCGCCGGCCGAGGCCATCTCGATCCGCGGCGCGCGCGAACACAATCTGCGCGCGGTCGACGTCGATCTCGCGCGCAATCGCTTCACGGTCGTCACCGGGGTTTCGGGTAGCGGCAAGAGCACGCTCGCCTTCGACATCGTTTTCGCCGAGGGCCAGCGCCGCTATCTCGAGTCGCTGAACGCCTACGCCCGCCAGTTCGTGCAGCCGGCCGCCCGTCCCGACGTCGATGCGATCCACGGGATCCCGCCCACCGTCGCAATCGAACAGCGCACCAGCCGCGGGGGACGCAAGAGCACCGTGGCGACGCTCACCGAGATCTATCATTTCCTTCGCCTGCTGTACGTGAAGCTCGGCGTACAGCATTGTCCGCGATGTCGCGTACCGATCGAGCCGCAGAGCGAGGCGGCGATCGCCGCGCGCATCCTGCGCGGCCGGCGAGGCCGCGAAGTGGCGATCTACGCGCCGCTGGTGACCGCGCGCAAGGGTCTGTACACGGCGCTCGCGAAGTGGGCACGCGGCAAGGGTTACGCGGAGCTTCGGGTCGACGGTCGCCGGCTGCCGACCGCCAAGTGGCCGAGGCTCGACCGCTACGTCGAGCATGACGTCGATCTGCCGATCCTCACCCTGCGCGTCGGCCCGGCCACCGAACCGGAGCTGAGGTCGGCGCTCGCCCAGGCCCTGCAGCATGGCCGGGGTGTCGTGATCGTGGAGGACGCCGGGCGCGGCAAGTCGGCGAGCCGGGAGATCCTCTCCACCAAGCGCGCCTGTCCGACCTGCGGGACCGGCTTTCCGGAACTCGATCCGCGGCTGTTCTCGTTCAACTCCCGGCACGGCTGGTGCACCGAGTGCTTCGGCACCGGGCTCGAGCTCGCCGGCTTCGACGCCGAGCAGACCGGCGAGGAACCGGGCTGGACCGAGGCGAGCGCGCAGTGCGCCTGCCCGGCCTGCGCCGGCCGGCGCCTCAACCCGACCGCGCTCGCGGTCGAATTCCGCGGCCGCTCGATCGCCGATCTGACCGCCCTCACGGTGGACAGGTTCGCCCGTGCGATCGTGGACCTGCGGCTCCAGGATCGCGAACTGGAGATCGCCCGCGACCTGCGCGCCGAGCTGATCTCACGCAGCGAATTCCTGCGTTCGGTGGGTCTTGGCTATCTGCAGCTCGATCGCGCCGCGCCGACCTTGTCCGGCGGCGAGGCGCAGCGGATCCGGCTGGCGGCGCAACTCGGCTCGAATCTGCAGGGCGTCTGCTACGTGCTCGACGAACCGACGATCGGACTGCACCCGCGCGACAACCGCGCCCTGCTCGACATGCTCGAGGCGCTGCGCACCAAGGGCAATACCTTGATCGTCGTCGAGCACGACGAGGACACGATACGGCGCGCCGACCAGGTGATCGACCTGGGGCCGGGCGCGGGCCGCAACGGCGGGCAGGTGGTCGCGCAGGGTACGGCCGCCGAGCTCATGCGCCAGCCCCGGTCGGTGACCGGCCGTTACCTGGCAAGACCCGCGGCGCACGCACGCGCGCCGCGCCGGCCGGTCGATCGGCGTACTGCGGCCATCGAGATCGAAGGCGCGCGGCTGCACAACCTGCGCGACGTCGACGTGCGCTTCCCGCTCGGACGTTTCACGGTGGTCACCGGCGTCTCGGGATCCGGCAAATCGACCCTGGCCCGCGAGATCCTGCTCGGCAACCTGCAGCGCATGCTGCCCCTCGACCCGCGCCGCGGACCGATCGGCCCGCAGGGATGCGAACGCATCCGCGGTCTCGAATCGATCACGCGCGTGCTGGAAGTCGATCAGACTCCGATCGGCAAGACGCCGCGCTCCTGTCCGGCGACCTACGTCGGCTTCTGGGATGCGATCCGCCGGCTGTTCGCCGAGTCGACCGACGCCAGGGTGCGCGGTTTCTCGGCGAGCCGCTTCTCGTTCAACGCGGCGGGTGGGCGCTGCGAGCGCTGCGAGGGACAGGGCGTGCAGCGGGTCGAGATGAATTTCCTGCCCGACGTGCGCGTGCTCTGCGACGGATGCGGCGGCCGGCGGTTCAACGCCGAGACCCTGCAGGTCGCCTATCGCGGCCGCAACGTCGGCGAGGTGCTCGCGATGAGCGTCGACGAAGCGCTCGAATTCTTCGCCGCGCACCGCGCGATCCGCCACGCGCTCGCGCTGCTCGCCGACGTCGGTCTCGGCTATTTGAGCCTCGGCCAGGCGAGTCCGACGCTCTCCGGCGGGGAGAGCCAGCGGATCAAGCTGGTCACCGAGCTCGCCAAGGCGCGACCGGCCCTGGACGGCGCCGATGGGGGGCCGGGCCCGCGCCGCCGGATCCGCCCGCACGCGCTCTACGTGCTCGACGAGCCGACCGTCGGCTTGCACATGGCCGACGTCGACCGTCTGGTTTCGGTCGTGCATCGGCTGGTCGATTCCGGCAATACGGTGGTCGCGATCGAGCACAACCTGGACGTCATGGCGGAAGCGGACTGGATCGTCGATCTGGGGCCCGAGGGCGGCGCGCAGGGCGGCAGAGTGGTCGCCGCGGGACCACCGCGCGCGCTCGCGCGCGCCGCGGCGCGCGGCCACACGGGCCGCTACCTGCACGAATTCCTGGCGAGTCGCGATGCCTGAGCGAATCGCAACGACCTGGCGCTGGTTGCTCCTCGCGGTCGTCGCGGCCTGGTGCGTCGGCATGTTCGGTCGCGCCTACTGGACCCCCGACGAGCCGCGCGAAGCCGATCTCGCCTGGCGCATGACCTGGCAGCAGGAGAAGTCGGTGCCGCTCCTCGCGGGCGAAGCGTTCTGCGAGAAGCCGCCCCTGCTCTATTGGCTCGCGGCGCCGGCGATCGAGGCCTTCGGCACGGCGGCCTGGGCCGCGCGTCTGCCGAACCTGCTCTACGCGATCTTCACGGCGCTGGCGGTCTTCGCGCTCGCCCGGCGGGCCGCCGGCGAGGTCGCCGCCTGGGTCGCGGCTGCGGCGATATCGACGTTCCTGCTCGCGTATCAGGTGACGATCTGGCTGGCGACCGACGCGCCGCTCCTCGCGACCGTGGCGATCGCTCTGCTCGGCGCGTACCGCGGCTTCCATGCCGAAGACCGCGGGAGCCGTCTGCGCGGCTACACGATCATGCACGCGGCTCTCGCCTTGGGCTTTCTCGCCAAGAGCGGCGCCGCGTGGATGGTTCCGGTGCTCACCCTGGCGACCCTGATGCTGCGCGAACGCCGCCTGAACGAACTGCTGCGCTGGGAACTCTATGCAGGACTCGTGCTGCAGGCGGTCGTCGTCGGGGCGTGGATCGCCGCCGTCTACCTCGGCACGGACGGCACGGCGCACCTGCGCGTGTTTCTGTGGGACAACCTGGCCGGGCGCTTTACCAAGGTGTCTGGGCCGGGCGACGTGCAGTACACCAACGGCCACCGCAACACCCCCGGCAAGTACCTGCTGGAGTTGCCGGAGTACCTGTGGCCATGGACGCTCCTGCTACTCGCGGCGATCCGCCGCGGCTTTCGCCGACGGCGCGATCCGCCGGCAAACCGCCGCGCGGTGCGCTTCGCAGCGGCCTGCGTGTTGCCGACCATGGCCCTGCTGTCACTGGCCGCGACCGCCCGCAACGTCTATCTCGCCCCGGCGCTGCCGGGTGCCGCCCTGCTGCTCGGCTGGTGGGCGAGCGAGGCCGCCGTGGCCCCCGATGCCTGGGACCTGCGCGCGCTGCGGGCGACCGCCTTGCTGCTGCTGCTCGGTGCGGCCCTGGTGGGGCTCGCGGCCGCGCTGATCGGCTACGACGCCTGGCCCACGCTCGCGTCGCGGAGCACCTACGTCTTCGTCTGCGCCCTGGGCGTCGGCGCGGCGGCCGTGTTCGCACTGCGCGCGTGGCGGTCGGCCGGGCGCGGCGCCCTGCTCCCTGGGCTTGCCGCGCTGCTCGCGGCGTACTGCGCACTGCTCACGCTGCCGGCCACGCAGATCTACCCCCAGGTCGACCGCTGGCACGATTTCGCCGCGCTGGGTCGCTCGCTGCGCGCCGATCTCGCCGGCGCGCCGCTCGTGCTGATCTCGCCCGATGAGACCACGCGGGCCTGGGTCGACCTGTATGCGGACCGTGCGGTTCGGCTCGCGGACGCGCCGGGCGACCGGCGCTCGCTGGCCGCCTTGCGACGGAGCGCCGAGGGCGATCCACGGCGCAGATTCCTCGTGATGCTCGGCGGCCGGGCGATCTCGCCGAGACTGCGCGCGCTGGCGGCGCGCATGCACCTGAAGATCCGCCAGGCGGACCATCCACCCGAGGCACCGACCTGGGCGGCGGCCGCGGATTTGCGCATCGAACGGATCTATGCGCTTCCCTACGGTCGGCGCTACGCTCTGCTCGCCCCGTCGGCCACGCGCCGGAACAGCGCTTCGTACTGAAGAACTTGCCGGTCCCAGGAGAAATCCCGGGACATCGCATTGCCGATCAGCCGAGTCCACAGCGACCGGTCCTCGTACCAGTCGAGCGTCTGGCCGATCGCCCAGGCAACCGCGCCCGCATCGTAGTCATTGAATACGCAGCCGGTGCCTGCGAGCGTCGCGGGATCGAAATGCTCGACCGAGTCCGCGAGACCGCCGGTGCGATGAACGATCGGGATGGTGCCGTAGCGCAGACTGTACATCTGGTTCAGCCCGCAGGGCTCGTATCTCGATGGCATCAGGAACGCGTCACTCCCCGCCTCGATCAGATGCGCTTTCGCCTCGTCGTATCCCGCGACGAAGGCGAACCGCCCCGGAAACCGCGCCTGCATGGAGGAGAAGAATTCCACATAGCGCGCATCGCCCGCGCCGAGCACCGAAAAGGCGCAGGAGCGCCGCTCCATGAAGTTTGCGAGCGAGTCGACCAGCAGATCGATGCCCTTCTGTTCGGTCAGACGGCCGACCATGCCGATGAGCGGCACGGAAGGGTCGATCTGCAGGCCGCTGGCGGCAATCAGCGCGCGCTTGTTCGCGGCCTTGCCGGCGAGGTCCTCCGCGTCGAAGTGGTATTGAAGGTACGCGTCGCTGCGCGGATCCCAGGCCGCGTAGTCGACTCCGTTCAGGATGCCGACGACCCCGTCGCCGCGGGAGATCAGCGCGTCCTGCAACCCCATGCCGAGCGAGGTGGAGGAGATCTCCCGCGCGTAGGTCGGACTGACCGTGGTCACCGCGTCGGCGAGCGTGACGCCGGTTTTCAGCGCGTTCACGAAACCGCGGGCCCGATCGCCGGCGTCGAGCAGCGCTTCGCCCACCCCGAGCCCTAGTTCGGCGATCGCCGCGGCCGGCATGAAACCCTGGTAGCCGATGTTGTGGATCGTGAGCACGCTGCGCGTCGCCGCGAACAGTCGATCCCAGGAGTAGACGGTCCGTAGAAGCAGCGGCAGCAAGGCCGTGTGCCAGTCATTGCAATGAAACACTTGCGGTGAGAAGCCGAGCCGCTGACAGGATTCGATCACGGCGCGCGTGAACAGCAGGAACCGCCGGTACTCGTCCGGCTCGTCGCCGTATAGACCATGGCGGTCGAACATCGCCGGACAGTCGACGAAATAGACGCGGCTTCCCGGCCGCGGCCATTCGGCCGACTTGAGCGAGAACTCGTAACGGATGCCACCGATCGGCATGGCGACGCGCGAGACCGCGTCGACGTCCGCGAATTTCCAGGGTCCTGCGCTCACCGTGCGGTAATACGGCAGAAACGTGCGCACGTCGTGGCCGAGCCGCATGAACTCGCGCGTCAGGGCCGAGGACACGTCGGCGAGACCACCGGTCTTGGCGAACGGCATCATCTCCGAGGCGAGCAGACAGATCTTGAGCGGCGGCATGCCCGCGAGTCTAGCAAATGGCCGGGCCTCGAAACCGCGTGCGATCGCGCCGCGACTGTGGCAGGCTTCGATTGGAACCGATCCGTTCGATCGCCTTCTCATGCAAGCGTGAGGCAGCCATGGCAGGTACCCGATACGCCGCCCGCAACAACACCGGCCGATACGTGAGCCGGCTCACGAGCGGCACGCTCGCCGTGGTGATGGCCGGCGGACGCGGCGAGCGGCTCAAGGCGCTGACCGAACACCGCTGCAAGCCGGCGACGCCGTTCGGCGGGAAGTTCCGCATCATCGACTTCGTGTTGTCGAACTGCGTGAACTCCGGCATCCGCCAGATCGCCGTTCTCACCCAGTACAAGGCGCAATCGCTGATCCAGCACATACAGCGGGGCTGGAGCTATCTGCGCGGCGAGCTCGGCGAGTTCGTCGAACTGATTCCCGCCCAACAGCAGATCGGCGAGATGTGGTATCGCGGCACGGCCGACGCGGTCTATCAGAATCTCGACTTCATCCGATCCAACCGCCCGACTCACGTGCTGATTCTCGCCGGGGACCACATCTACAAGATGGACTACGGCCCGATGATCGCCTATCACGAACAGTGCGAGGCCGCGATCACCGTCGGCGTCGTCGAGGTGCCCGTCGACCGTGCCAACGAGTTCGGCATCGTGAGCACCGACGACACCAACCGGGTGATCAAGTTCGCGGAGAAACCGCGTGATCCCGACGAGATTCCGGGCCGGCCGGGCTTCGCCCGTGCCTCGATGGGCATCTACGTGATCGGCATGGAGCGGCTGGAGAAGATGCTCGCCGAGGACGCCGGCGACGAGAACAGCGCCCACGATTTCGGCAAGAACATCATTCCGCCGGCGATCGACCGCATGCGGGTGTTCGCCTACCCGTTTCAGGACGTCGAAACCCGCGCCCAGAGCTACTGGCGCGACGTCGGCAATCTGGACGCGTTCTATGAGGCCAACATGGAACTCGTCGCGGTCAACCCGGAATTGAACGTCTACGATCACCAGTGGCCGATCTGGACCTATCAGGCCCAGCAGCCGCCCGCGAAATTCGTGCTCGACGAGGACGGCCGGCGCGGCATGGCGGTCAATTCGACCATCGCCGGAGGCTGCATCATCTCCGGCGCCCACGTCTCCAACTCGCTGCTCTCGACCGACGTGCGCGTCGAGGAGGGCACGCGGCTCGATCAGGCCGTGGTGCTTCCATCGGTGTCGATCGGCCGGCACTGCGACATCCGACGCTGCATCATCGACGAGCACTGCACCATTCCGGACGGGATGCGCATCGGTCACGATCCGGCCGCTGATCGCAAGCGCTTCTGGATCACTTCGGGCGGCGTGGTTCTGGTCACCCCCGACATGCTGAAGCCGGCGCGCTAGGCGCAAGTCCCCGCCGCCGCGCGCAGCGGCAGCCGGCGCCAGGCGGCGATCACTTCC
Source organism: Gammaproteobacteria bacterium (assembly GCA_028870275.1). GTDB lineage: Bacteria > Pseudomonadota > Gammaproteobacteria > Steroidobacterales > Steroidobacteraceae > Bog-1198. The sequence goes on from JAGWPY010000034.1 coordinate 17,889, forward strand.
TCGGGCGAAATGCCCAGCATGGACGCTTGGCCGTCCACCGTGCCGCGGAGCAGTTCCACCGCCGCATCGGCTACGCCACGCGGCCGGTACAGCGTCGGCGAGGCCCGTCCGAACAGCACCACCAGCGGGCAACCGACCGCGGCCGCCGCGTGAGCGGGACCGGAGTCGACGGTGATCAGGGCTTCGGCCCGCGCGAGCAGCGCAACCAGGCGCCCGACCGGCAGGTCGTCGGCGGCGTTGACGATGCGATCGACCGCGGCGAGCGTGGCGATCTGACGGTTCAGCGCATATTCGGGCCCCGTGCCGAGCAGCACTATAAGGTGCCCCGGGCGCTCCGCGTGCACGGCGCGCACGACTTCCGCCCAGCGCTCGTCCGGCCAGTACTTGTGATTCACCGCGAGCCGCTTGAAGCCACGTCTCATGGTGCGCTTGTTGCCGGCCTGAAGGAGCACGAGCGGCGCATCGCCGATCCCGCGCTTAGCCAGCCAGCGGTCGAGGTCGTCGCGGGCCGCGGCGCTCACGCAGAGCGAACCGCCGCGCAGGGTCGTGAATTCTCCCACGGGGGTGCGCCCGGACCAGCAGCGGGGTACGAAGGTGGCGAGACGCCGCCATTGATCGGTCGCGTGCTCCTCCGGCAGCAGTGGATGATCGCGCACGTCGACGATGCAATCCGCACCTAAGCCCGCGCGTGCAAGCAGACGACGCTCCTCGGCGTTGTCGTCGCAGAGCCAGACCGCACCCGCACCGCGCGCTCGCAGGCCTCGCACCAGTCGCCACTGATCGGTGGCCAGCCAGTACGGGGTCTTGCGGCTGCGGATCGTGTGGATCTCGCCGACGCCCGGCTGGCCGCGCAGGAGAGGTTCGCTCCAGGGTCCCGAGGTCACGAGGTCGACCGGAGCCCGCCAGCGCGCGTGCAATTCGCGAATCAGCGCGGTGAGCA
>JAGWPY010000001.1 GCA_028870275.1 Gammaproteobacteria bacterium
ACGACGCCGTGATCGACGTCGAGAACATCCTGCGAAGGCGTCGATCGGCGCGTGAATCTCTCCACCCGGCCGGCACCTTCCTCGAGGCCTCGCTGGAGGTGCGCCGGCCAGTGCTGTTCGCGACCGCCGCGGTTGCGGTAGCGTTCCTGCCCATCGTGATGATGTCCGGTCTGCAGGGGGCGTTCTTCCGGCCGCTGTCGGTCGCATTCCTGCTGGCGGTCGGACTGTCCCTGATCGTGGCGATGAGCGTGACGCCGGCGCTGTGCGCCTTGACGATGACCGGCCATCGGCCCGCTCCCGAGGCGCGGTTCCTCGCCGCGCTCAAACGCGCACAACTGCGCGCGATCCTCTGGCTGCACGGCCGCCCGCGCGTCACCATGGCGGCGATGGTTGCGGCCGGCGCGGCGGGAATGGTGCTGCTCCCGCTGCTCGGCGCGCGGCTGCTGCCGGACTTCCGTGAGGACTACCTGATCGCTCACGCCTCGCTTCGCCCGGGGGTCGCGCTCGCCGAAACGGTGCGCGTCGGCAAGCGCATCAGCCACGGGTTGATGGGTATCCCCGGCGTCGTGTCCGTCGCCGAACAGATCGGCCGGGCCGAGAACGGCCAGGATCCGGACGCGCCCAACAAGAGCGAGTTCGAGCTGCAGATCGATCCGCGCGCCGGCGGCGGCGTCGACCGGATCGAGGCGAGGATCCGCCGCGTGTTCGCCGATTTCCCGAACCAGCTGGTGGAAATCTACTCCGTGCTCGCCGAGCGCATCGGCGAGACTCTCTCGGGTCAGACCGCGCCGTTCTCGATCGACGTGTTCGGTGCCGATCTGGACACGGACGATCGCGTCGGCGAGGCGATCGTCCGTGTGCTCGGCCGGCTGCCCGACAGCGGTACGGTGCGCCTGGGCGTGCCGCCTCAGCAGGTTGAAATGCGGCTGAGGTTGCGGCCGCGCGCGCTCGCGGTTCACGGACTGCAGGCGGCGGACGTGCTGCAGGCCGTGGACGAGGCTTTTCAGGGCGCCGTGGTGGCCACGGTGCGCGAGGCCGACCGGGGTCTGCCGGTCGTGGTGCGCCTGAAAGCGGGCGCCGATCCCGGCGCGCTTGGCCGGCTCATGCTGCGAGGCGCGGACGGTACGTTCACGCCGCTCTCGTCGGTCGCCCGCATCGACCGTGAACTGGCCCGCAGCCAGATCCAGCATCAGGACGGATTACGTCGCCAGGTGGTCGTCGCCTCGCCGCGTAGCGCAGACCTGGCGGGCTTCGAGCGCGCGGCGCGCGCGGCGATCGCCGCGCGGGTGAAGCTGCCGGCGGGCATCTTCCTGCGCTACGAGGGTGCCGCTGAAGCGCAGCGCAGCGCCGCGCGTGAACTGTTGCTGCACTCGGCCGCGGCCCTGGTGGTGATCGTGCTGCTGCTCGCGCTCGCCTTCGGCGACGCCCGGCAGGTCGGCCTGGTGCTGGTCTCGTTGCCCAGCACGATGATCGGCGGAGTCGCGGCGGTCGCGGCGACCGGTGCGATGCTGACGCTGGGTTCGATGGTCGGTTTCGTCGCCTTGTTCGGCATGGCCGGTCGCAACACGATCCTGCTCGTTTCTCACTTCGACCACCTGGTCCAGGTCGAGGGGCAGGAATGGTGCCTGCGCACGGCGATGCGGGGTGCCGAGGAGCGTCTCACGCCGGTGTTGCTGACGGCATTGTCGACCGGGCTCGCACTGCTGCCGGTCGCCTGGCAACTGCATCGTCCTGGGCACGAAATCGAAGGACCCATGGCCGTCGTGATCCTCGGCGGGCTCGTGTCGTCGACGCTGGTGAGTCTGCTGCTCGTGCCGCCCTTGAGCGTCGCCTGGCTGCGCTATCGACCGCGCTGACTGCGACGTAGCGCGTTATCATTGCGCCGGGAGGTCGATCTTGAGCCATCGGCATACGATTCACTCGTGCCAACGTCACTACGGCTGGAACAACGCCCAGCAGGCCGTGCTGCGCGTCGCGCCCGGCGACTCGGCCGAATTCGACGTCGCCGACGCCTCCGGCGGGCAGTTGCGGGTCGATTCGAGCGCGGCTGACCTCGGCCGACTGGATTTCGCGTCGGTCAATCCCTTGTCCGGGCCGATCGCCGTCGACGGGGCCGCACCCGGTGACGTGCTGAAGGTGACCCTGCTCGAATTCACGCCTTCAGGCTGGGGATGGACCGCGAACATCCCGGGCTTTGGTCTGCTCGCCGATCAGTTCGGCGAGGCGGCGCTGCGCACCTGGCGCTACGAACCGCGATCGCTCGCTCCGGCATTCTTCGGCGCGCATGCGCGCGTTCCATTGAAGCCGTTCGCCGGCACGATCGGCGTCGCGCCCGCGGAACCGGGTGTGCACAGCGTCGTGCCGCCGCGCCGGGTCGGCGGCAACATGGACGTGCGGGATCTGTCGACCGGCACGGAACTGTTGCTGCCAGTCGAGGTGCCAGACGCGCTGTTCTCGATCGGCGACACTCACGCCGCGCAGGGTGACGGCGAGGTCTGTGGCACGGCGATCGAGAGCCCCATGAAGGTCGCCGTGCGTTTCGAACTCATCAAGCGCCAGCCGCTCGCCTACCCGCGGTTCACCACGAACGGTCCGGTCACGCGGCATCTGGACGGGCGCGGCTACGAGGTGACCATGGGCATCGGACCGGATCTGATGCAGGCGGCGCGCGCCGCCGTGAGCGGCATGGTCGATCTCATCGCGGGCCGCCACGGGATCGCGCCGATCGATGCCTACCTGCTCTGCAGTGTCTGCGGCGACCTGCGGATCAGCGAAATCGTCGATCTGCCGAACTGGACCGTGTCGTTTTATTTTCCGCGCACCGTCTTCGACTGAAGCCGATGCCGTAGGGGCCGCCGGCGCCGTTCAAGTGCAGCGCAAAAGGGCGAGGAGCCGCAGGGTCTTCGGGTCGAAAACCGCGAGCAGCGGTCGTCCACGGCCCATCAGCGGTAAGGCGTTCGCCTGAGCGACTGGCAAGCCCGCGCGGCGCATGCGGCGTTTCAGCCGATCGATCTCGGCCGGCGAGAAGAAGCGCAGGGCGGTAACCGTCTTCAGCTGAGCAGCCAGCGCCTGACGACCTCGGTCCCAGGGCTGGAAATACGTCGGCATCGCCGTGACGTCGTAACCGCCGCTCACAGCGGACTGGACGATATGCGCGCTCGCCACCGGATCCTTTGGCAGGGGCGCCCAAATCCATCGGGGCCGGCTGTACCAGTGCGGCGCGAGCGGCAGCCGTTCGCGGCGCGCGGCGGCGACGTCGGCCGGATCGAGGTCCGAGGCCTGCACCAGTTCGAGCATGTTCACCGAGAATGCGTAGTACAGCGGCCGGCCACGCCACAGGGTTGCGCTGCCGTAGCCGAGGGCGACCAGCTGTACCGCGACGATCAGGGCGATGTCGCGCCGCAACTCGGTGCGGTTCTTGGCGGGATTTGCGATCACCAGCGTGAGCAACGGCCCGAGCGCCGCGTCGACGGCGACGACGATCGCCGCGAGGTGAGCCGCGCCGGCCAGGTACCAGCCCGGCCAGCGATACCAGAGCGCGTCGAGCACGCCGAGCACGAGCAGCAGGGCACCGAGGCTCGCGGTCAGGTGGATGCGAAATGCACGAAATCGGAACGGCATGCGGCCTCGGCGGGTCGGTGGAGCAGAGGGCATATAATCGCCGCATGGCTCGTCGGTTCCAAGCGGTCGCCTTGTTGCTGCTCCTCGCCGGAGGGCCGGTCGCCGCGACGGCCGGCACCGTGGCCGGTGCGGCCGCGGCGTCGCCGATTCCCCTCGGCGGTCGGTTGCCCGATGTCGAGCTCGCGGGCCTGAACGGTCCTGCGCGAAGGCTCTCCGCGTTTCGTGGCGAGGGGCTGATCATCAACGTCTGGGCGAGCTGGTGCGGTCCATGTCGGGCCGAGATGGGATCACTCGAGCAACTTGCCTGGGCGGGGCTGCCGCCGCGGGTGCGCATCATCGGCATTTCGACCGACGACGATCCGGCCGCGGCTCGCCGTTTCCTCGGGGACGCCAACGCGACGATCAGCCAGTTCATCGATCATGGGCGTGTGGTCGAACGGATGCTCGGGGCATCGACGATCCCGCTCACGGTACTGGTCGGACCGGACGGTCGGCTGCTGGCGAAGTTCTACGGCGCGCGTGACTGGTCGGCCCCCGCATCGAGGCGGTTGATCGCTGCGCACTTCGGTGCACGGGGCGGCTCCCGGTCTCTTAGGTAAAAGCGCGCATGGCGTCGAGGAGCGAAGCGCGGGACACTGTCGCAGGCTGATCCGGCCGGTTCCGTTCGGGTGGCCGCCACGGTACGGCGGCGGTGGCCCCCTTTTGGAGGGTGCGATGAAGATCCGTCATCTCCTGCTCACCGCATGCATCATCGCTGGCGGCCGGCATCCGGCGGCGGCCCAGGTCAGCATCGGCGTCGGCATCGCGCTGCCCGGTGTGCGGATCGGCATCAACGTGCCGGCCTATCCGAACCTCGTGGCGATTCCCGGCTACCCGGTCTATTACGCGCCGAATCTCGACGTGAATCTGTTCTTTTATGCGGGTTATTACTGGGTTTTCGTCGGCGACCGCTGGTATTTCAGTCCCTGGTACGACGGTCCCTGGAGCGAGGCCGGTCCGGACGCGGTGCCCTATTTCATCCTGCGCATTCCCGCCTATTATTACCGCGCACCGCCGCTCTGGTTCCGCGGCCGGGATCTGCGCGGTCCGCCGCGCTGGGACGAGCGCTTCGGCCGCGTTTGGCGAGAGCGCCACCGGGACTGGGACCGCTGGAACCCGGGCGCAGCCCCCCCGAGGGCGCCGCTGCCCAATTATCAGCGAAGCTTCGGCGGTCCGCGCTACCCGAACGTCGAGGAGCAGCGGCGCCTCCGGGAGCGGTATTACCACTATCAGCCGCAGGCTCATCCGAACGCGGAGGTGCCTCGACCGATGCGGCGAGAGTCACCGCCGGGACCGGTCGGACGGCCCGGATCCACTGGCGGGCGACCGCCACCGTCCGGCGAACCGCGTCGTCAGACACCGATCTATCGGACCGCCCCTCCCGCGGGGCAGCCGCAGATCGAACGCAGGCGCGGAACCCAGAGGCCGCCCGAGGACCGCGGTTCCGGGCGAGCGGGACGGCCCGCCGATCGGCCCATCCGCCAGGATCAAGCGCCCCGGCGGGATCA
>JAGWPY010000035.1 GCA_028870275.1 Gammaproteobacteria bacterium
CGGCCGCGACCGGCGCGGCCGGCGCCGCGACGGTCGGCAGGCCCGCGGCGTCCACGGCTCCCGAGGGCGGCAGCGCCGGCTGGTCGCACTGGAAGCAGGCGACCTTCGGGGTCGCCTGGAACACCGTCTTGCCGTCCGCGTCGTCGATCCGGTCGATGAAATAGGGGTCGACCCTGAAGCCGCCGTTCGCGAACACCGCATAGCCGCGGGCGAGCTCCAGAGGACTGACCTCGGCCGTGCCGAGTGCGAGCGTCATGTCGTCGGGCAGCTGCGAGGGCACGAACCCGAAGCGGGTCACGTAGTCGCGCGCGTACTCGCCGCCGATGTCGCGCATCAGGCGGATCGTGACGAGGTTGCGCGAGCGGACCAGCGCCTCGCGCAGACGCGTCGGCCCGTAGAACTTGTTGGCGTCGTTCTTCGGCCGCCAGGCGCTGTCGTCGGTGCTGCCGTTGAGCACGATCGGCGCATCGAGCAGCACGCTCGCCGGCGTGTAGCCCTTGTCGAAGGCCGCCGCGTAGATGAACGGCTTGAACGCCGATCCGGGCTGGCGCCGCGCCTGGGTCGCACGGTTGTAGTTACTCTGGTAGTAATCGAATCCGCCGACCAGCGCCGAGATCGCGCCGTCGTGTGGATCGAGTGCGACCAGCGCGCTCTGCGCCTCGGGCACCTGCACGAACTGCAGATTGGCCGCATCGTTGCCGACCGTGTAGATCACGTCGCCGCGCTTGAGCACGTCCGCGGGGTTCGTGGGCGCTCGGCCGACGCCGCCGTCGGCGAGTTCGCGCCGTGCCCAGGCCATGCGCGCGAACGGCAGGTTCATCGGACCGAGGTCCTCGACGTAGAGCCGCGCACCCTCTCGCGAGACGGTCTCGACGACCGCCGGACGCAGACCGCCGACCACCGGGAAGCGCTGCAGTGCGACCTGCAGTGCATGGGCGTGCGGCGCGGGGATGAGCCTAAGGTGGCCGATCGGTCCGCGATATCCGTGGCGTCGGTCGTATTCGAGTAGACCGGTGCGCAGGGCGATTCGCGCCGCGGCCTGTAGCCGCGAGTCGATCGTCGTGACGACCTTGTAGCCGCCGGTGTAGATGCGGTCGCCGTATTTCGCCTGCAATGCGGATCGGACCATCTCCGCGACATAGGGAGCCTGGACCTCGAGCGTCGGTCCGTGCAGGCGCGACTCGACCGGGCTCGCGTCGGCGGCGTCGTGTTCGGCGCGCGTGATGTAGCCGAGCGCGAGCATGCGCCGCAGCACGTAGGCGCGGCGGATGCGCGTGGCCTCGGGATTGGCCACCGGATTCACCTGCGAAGGGGCCTTCGGGATGCCGGCGATCGTCGCCATCTCGGCGACGTTCAGCTGGTCGAGGGTCTTGCCGAAATACACTTCGGCCGCGGCGCCGACGCCGTAGGCGCGTTCGCCGAGGAAGGTCCGGTTCGCGTAGATCGAGAAGATGTCTTCCTTCGAGTATTGCGCCTCCATCAGCAGCGAGATGTAGATCTCGCTCAGCTTGCGCTTCATGTCCCGACGCGGCGACAGATAGACGTCGCGCGCGACCTGCATGGTGATCGTGCTGCCGCCCTCGCGCACGCCGCCGGCCCGCAGGTTGGCGAGCGCGGCGCGCACGATGCCCTGCCAGTCGACGCCGTGGTGCTCGAAGAACCGGTCGTCCTCGGCGGCGAGGAAGGCCTCGATCAGCTTCTTCGGGATCTGGTCGTAGCGCACCGGGATGCGCCGTTGTTCGCCGATCGAGGCGATCAGGCGCCCGTCGCGCGTATAGACGCGCAAGGGCACCTGCAGCTGAACGTCCCGCAGGGTATCGACGTTCGGCAGGCTCGGCTTCAGGTACACGTAGGCGCAGACGTTCGCGAATAAAAACAGGGCCGCCGCCCCGACCGCGAGCACGCAAATGCGAGATATGAGAACCAGGTATCGTTTGAGCACTGAAAACCGTTCTAACTTATTGCGAAGGCGGGATTGCGCGAGCATATTACCGCCGGTTGAAGGGGCATACTCATCGAAAGGTGGGGACGCAAAGCCTCCGGTCTAAGGGCGCCAGCGGCCTAGGATAGCGGGGTTGCCGGACCTCAGAATGTCGGGCGAGCGGATGTGATCCGCCGCCGACGCGAGGCCTGATCGTTCGGCGACCCGCTTTTGCCGCGCCGCACCCTTGTGCCGCAGTCTCCGCGTCCATGCTCCATGGGACCCAAGCCCCGGCCGATTAGTGCCCGAAGGGCGCTACGGAGACGATTATCGTGAGTAAGGTCACGTCCGATTTAACAGTTTCTTGCTAAGTTGTTGGTGCATAGCTAATCTGGTGCACCAGTTTCGACCTACAAGATACTGAGCACAAAAGGAAAAATCGTGTGGTCGTTCGTTAATCGGTATCGTCCCCTGCTGGGACTCGACATCACCACCTCGTCGGTGAAGCTGATCGAGCTCAGCATGGCCGGCGGCCAGTATCGAGTGGAGTCGTACGCGGCGGAGCCGACTCCGCACAACGCGATCAACGAGAAGGCGATCGTCGACGCCGAAGCGGTCGGCGAAGCGATCCGCCGCGCCGTGAAACGCGCCGGCGCGAAGAGCCGGCTCGCGGCGATTGCGATCAGCGGCGACGCGGCGATCACGAAAGTGATCCAGATGCCGAAGACGCTCGGCGAGAACGAGCTCGAAGGCCAGGTCGAGATGCAGGCCGACCAGTACATCCCGTTCCCGATGGAGGAGGTCAGCTACGACTTCCAGGTCATCGGCCCGTCCGAGAAGGACCCGGACATGCTCGACGTGCTGCTGGTCGCGACGCGCACCGAGAACGTCGAGCAGCGTCGCGCGGCCGTGCAGGCCGGTGGTCTGACCGCGCAGCTCGTCGACGTCGAGGCCTTCGCCCTCGAGAACGCCTGCACGCTGATGCGTCATCAGATGCCCGACGGCGGCATGGACCGCACGGTCGCGGTCGTCGACTTCGGCGCGAGCAGCACGACCTTCAGCGTCCTTCGCGACCTGAAAGTCATCTACACGCGCGACTTCGCCTTCGGCGGCCAGCTGCTCACCGAGGAGATCATGCGCACCTACGGCCTCAGCATGGAGGAGGCGGGACGCGCCAAGAAAGAGGGCGGTCTGCCGAGCAACTACCAGCCCGAGGTGCTCGATCCGTTCATCGACGACATGACCCAGCAGGTCAGCCGCTCGCTGCAGTTCTACCTGGCATCCGGCAGCGGCCGCTCGCAGCCCGACCAGATCCTGGTCTGCGGCGGCTGCGCCAACATACCGGGCGTCGCCGACGTGATCTCCAGCCGGGTCGGCGTGCCGGCCGAGAGAGGCGACCCGCTCGGCAACATGAAAGTGTCGTCGAAGGCCAAGGCGCAGGCGGTCGCGCGTGACGCGACCGCGCTGCTGACCGCGTGCGGCCTGGCGCTGCGCAGCTTCGACTGAGGTCCACCATGCCGCGTATCAACCTACTCCCCTGGCGCGAGCAGCAGCGCAAGCTCCGTCGCCGAGAATTCGGGCTCGCCGCGGGCGCCGCGCTGCTCGCAGCGATCATGTGCGCACTCGGTGGCAAGCTCGTCTACGCCGGGTGGATCGATTCCCAGCTTGCCAAGAATCAGCTGCTGAAGGACGAGATCACCAAGCTCGACGCCCAGATCGCCGACATCATGGATCTCGAAGACCGCAAGCAGCGACTGGTCGCCCGCATGGAGATCATCGAGAAGCTGCAGCGCAGTCGTCCGGAGATCGTCCACCTGTTCGATGAACTGGTGCACACGGTGCCCGACGGCGTCTATCTGACCGCGCTCAAGGAGAACGGCAAGAAGCTCGAGATCGACGGCATCGCCCAGTCGAGTACCCGGGTCTCGACCTTCATGCGCAACATCGACGCTTCCACCTGGATGGACAACCCGGTGCTCCAGGTCGTCGAATCGGCCAAAGACTCGCCCACCGGCGGATCGCGGTTCGTGCTGTTCGTCGACACGATCGGCGTCGATCTGGACCACGGCGGCACGGTCAACCGCAAGAGGGTCGGTGCGAAATGAACTTCCTCGAACAACTGCAGACCCTCGATCCCCGCGACCCGGGCCGCTGGCCGGCGTCGGTGCGGTTCTTCTTCGTCGGCCTGATCTTCCTCGTCTGCGCGGCGATCGCCTGGTACATGCTGGTGTGGACCTCGGACCGCCCGCAGCTGCTGCAGGCGGAGGCCGACGAGCAGTCGCTGCGCCAGCAGTTCGAGACCAAGCAGCAGCGTGCCGCCAATCTGGATGCCTACAAGGCCCAGCTCGGCGAAATGCAGCGCAGCTTCGGTGCGATGCTGCGCCAGCTCCCGGGCCGCACCGAAGTGCCGAACCTGCTGGTCGACATCTCCCAGACCGGCCTCGCGGCGGGTCTGCAGGAGAAGCTGTTCCAGCCAGGACCGGAGGTGGACAAGGGCTTCTACGCCGAACTGCCGATCCGGATCCGCCTGGTCGGTAGCTATCACGAATTCGGCAAATTCGTGAGCGGCATCGCGGCGCTGCCGCGCATCGTCACCCTGCACGACATCCAGATCACGCCGGTGAACGAGCGGGGCGGCGGGGACTTCGACGACCTCACCATGGACGTCACGGCCAAGACCTACCGTTACATCGAGGACGACAACGGCCATGGAAGCGGCAGGATGAACAAGAAACCCGGAGGTGCGTCGTGAGACGCCGAAGCCGCCGCACGGCCCTGCTCCAGGTCGCGCTCGTGAGCCTCGCGATCGCCGGCTGTTCGAGCGGACAGACGCAGCTCAAGAACTGGATCGCGCAGGTGAAACAGCGCCCCGGCGGGCGCATAGAGCCCCTGCCCGAGGTCAAACCCTACGAATCGTTCACTTATTCGGCGGCGAATCTGCGCTCGCCGTTCCAGCCCCAGGGTCCGTCCGACAGCGGACCGTCGACCGTGCGTCCCGATCTGCACCGCAACCGCGAGTTCCTCGAGCAGTTCCCGCTCGACACGCTGAAGATGGTGGGGACCTTGAAGATGGGTAGCCACTTCTACGGGCTCGTCCAGTCGAAGGATGGACTCGTGCACCGGGTGCAGCCCGGGAACTACGTCGGTCAGAACGACGGTAAGATCGTCTCGATCACGCCGAGCAAGATAAGCATCCTCGAGATCGTCCCCGACGGACTGGGTGGCTACATTCAGCGACCGGCCTCGCTGGCGCTCGCCAACTGAGGCTTCACGGAGAGCAACGCATGATCAGTTTGAAGAATCGGATCGCAAGCGCGGCGGGCGTCGCCCTCATCGCATTCGCGGCGATCGCTGCGCGGGCCCAGGCCGCCGGCCCCAACAAGCTCGAAGCGATCGACGTGCAAACGCTGTCCGGACAGCAGGTCCAGCTGAAGCTGCGCCTCTCCGGGCCGGCTCCGCAGCCGCTCGCGTTCACGATCGACAAGCCGGCGCGGATCGCGCTCGACCTGCCGGACACTTCGATCGCCATGCCCTCGCGGCGCATCGACGTGCGCTCCGGCGGCGTCGACTCGGTGCTCGCCGCCGAGGCCGGCGGCCGCACCCGCGTGGTGGTCGATCTCGACACGCTCGTTCCGTACACCACCCAGGTCGAGGGCAACACGATTCTCGTCAACGTCGGCGTACGTCCGGCCGGTGCGCCGGCCATGGCCGCCGCATCGAACGGCGAGGCCTCGGCCGGGGCCGCGGCTCCGGCGGCGCGCGCGCTCGACTCGATCGACTTCCGCCGCGGTGCGGACGGCGCGGGCCGGATCATCGTGCGCATGTCCGATTCCCGCATCCCGGTCAACACCCGCCAGGAGGGCAACCAGATCGTCGTCGACTTCGAGGGGGCGCATCTGCCGTCCCGGCTCATGCGCCGCTACGACGTGAACGACTTCGCGACACCGGTGCAATCGGTCGACGCGGTCCGGGTCGGCAACAGCAGCCGTCTGGTGATCAACGCCCAGGGTGATTTCGATCAGCTCGCCTATCAGTCCGACAACGAGTACGTGATCGAGGTCCGCCACTCCACCAAGCTCGCCGCGCAGGAAGGCAAGAAGCGCTACACCGGCGAGCGCCTGACGCTCAATTTCCAGAACATCGACATCCGCTCGGTGCTGCAGCTGCTCGCCGATACCGGCGGGCAGAACATCGTGGTGAGCGATTCGGTCAACGGCAGTCTGACGCTGCGCTTGCAGAACGTCCCCTGGGACGAGGCGCTCGACATCGTCCTGCGCACCAAGGGGCTCGACAAGCGCCAGGAAGGCAACGTGATCATCGTCGGTCCCGCCGCCGAACTCGCCGCGCAGGAGAAGACCGAGCTCGCGGCGCGCAACCAGATCCAGCAGCTCGAGCCTCTGCACACCGAGTTCCTGCAGGTCAACTACGCCAAGGCCTCGGATCTCGCGGCGCTGATCCGCGCGGGCGGCGGCAAGAACTCGATGCTCTCCGACCGCGGCAGTCTGTCGATCGACGAACGGACCAATACCCTGATCGTCCAGGACACCGGCGATCGTCTCGCCGACATCCGCAAGCTCGTCCAGAAGCTCGACGTGCCGGTCAGGCAGGTGCTGATCGAGGCGCGGATCGTCGTGGTCACCGATCAGTTCGAACGCGACCTCGGCGCCCGCTTCGGCGTCTCGAGCCTCAATTCGAACGGCAACAACGGCCTCGTCACGGTGAGCGGCAACGGCGCCGGCACCAACTCGCTCCTCACCAGCTCGGTCGGCGGGGCGAACAATGCCTCGGCGCTCACTTCGAACACCCTGACCAATCAGTATCAGGTCAACCTGCCGGTGGCGGCCCCTGCCGGTACGTTCGGGGTGTCGCTCTTGGGCAGCAGCTACCTCGTGGACCTGGAACTCTCCGCGGCCCAGAACGAGGGCAAGGGCGAGACGATCTCCTCGCCGCGCGTGATCACCGCCAACCAGAAGGAGGCGACGATCATGCAGGGTGTGGAGATCCCCTACCAACAGTCCGCATCCAGCGGCGCGACCACGACGCAGTTCAAGAACGCCGTGCTGAGCCTCAAGGTGACGCCGCTGATCACGCCCGATAACCGCGTGATGCTCGATATCAACGTGAGCGACGACACGGTCGGCCAGCTGGTTCAGAGCGCGACCGGCGGGCAGGTGCCCTCGATCAACACCCGCCAGATCATCACTTCGGTGCTGGTCAACGACGGCCAGACGGTGGTCCTCGGCGGCATCCTCGACACCACCAAGAACAACTCCGACGACAAGGTGCCCTACCTCGGCGACATCCCGGTGCTCGGCCACCTGTTCAAATCGACCACCCGCATCAACAACAAGACCGAGCTGCTGATCTTCATCACGCCGAAGATCCTGCGCGAAGGCTCGAACCTGTACTGACCCCATACCAGGAACCGGTCCCGCCGCGAGGCGGGCCCGGCTTCCTTGGGGGCCGGTCGCCCGCGATGCCGGGCCTGCGCGGCGGGCGGCGGGTCGTTTATGATTCCGGCAACATGCTGGATCGACGCAACGTTTTCCTCATAGGGCCGATGGGCTCGGGCAAGAGCGCGGTCGGGCGCCAGCTCGCGCGCCTGCTCGGTCTCGCCTTCCACGACAGCGACGCCGACATCGAGGAGCGCACCGGCGTCGACATCGCCTACATCTTCGAGCAGGAGGGCGAGGCGGGGTTCAGACTTCGCGAACGCGAGTCGATCGACCGCCTCACGCAGCTCGAGGGGGTGGTGATCGCCACCGGCGGTGGTGCGGTGATCGATCCCGAGAACCGGCTGAAGCTGGCCGAACGCGGTGCGGTGGTCTACCTGCAGACCTCGGTCGCGCAGCAACTGGCGCGCACGCGCCACGGGCGCCACCGGCCACTGCTCAACGACGTCGACCAGGAGCGTGTCCTCGCCGATCTGATGGCGACGCGGGCTCCCCTGTACGCCGAGATCGCCGACCTGACCGTGGCCACCGACCACCGCCGCGTGCAATTGGTCGCCGAGGAGATCTGCGCCGGCCTCGGTCGGGCGCCGGGCGCCTGAGATTCGTATAATCCCCGCGTGGCTACCCAACCCACCGCTGCAATGGCCGTTGCGCCGCGAACCATCCGCGTGGACGTCGGCCATGCGCGCTATCCGATCGACGTCGGTCCCGGACTGCTCGGCGATGCGCAGCGTCTGGCCGAGCGGATTCCCGGCAAGGATCTGCTGATTCTCAGCAACACGACCGTCGCACCGCTGTACCTCGCGCGACTCGGCGCCGCGCTGCCCGGGCGCCGGATCGCCGAGTGCGTGCTGCCCGACGGCGAGCGCCACAAGACGCTCGCGACCGCCGCGATCGTGTTCGATGCGCTGGTCGAGAACCGCATGAACCGCGACGCCACGCTGATCGCCCTCGGTGGCGGGGTGATCGGCGACCTCGGCGGATTCGCCGCGGCCTGTTACCAGCGGGGCATCGCCTGCGTGCAGGTGCCGACCACCCTGCTCGCCCAGGTCGATTCCTCGGTTGGCGGCAAGACCGGCGTCAATCACCCGGGCGGAAAGAACCTGATCGGCGCGTTCCATCAGCCGGCCGCGGTGATCGCCGACACCGACACCCTCGCCAGCCTGCCGGACCGGGAATTGCGCGCCGGGATCGCCGAGATCATCAAGTACGGCTGCATCGCGGACGCGGCGCTGTTCGACTGGCTCGAACGGCAGATGCCGCGTCTGCTCGGCCGCGACCCCGAGGCGCTGGTCCACGCGATCACCAGGTCCTGCGAGATCAAGGCCGGCGTGGTCGGCCGCGACGAGCGCGAGTCGGGCCTGCGCGCGATCCTCAATTTCGGCCACACCTTCGGCCATGCGATCGAGGCCGCGACCGCCTACGAGCGCTACCTGCACGGCGAAGCGGTCGCGATCGGCATGCGCCTGGCGGCCGAACTGTCGGCGCGGATCGGCCTGCTCGCGGCCGGGGTGCCCGCCCGCATCACCGCGCTGCTCGCGGCCGCCGGTCTGCCGGTCGAGGCGCCGCGTGTCGGCGCCGGGCGGGCGATGTCGCTGATGCGCATGGACAAGAAGGTGCTCGCCGGCGCCGTGCGGGTCGTGCTGCTGCGCTCGCTCGGCGCGGCCGAGGTGACCGCGGATTATCCGGGCAAAGATCTCGAGGAATTGCTCGCGGAGCATTTCGGGTGAGCGCACTCGCGTCCTACGCGGCGCATGAGGAGCGATCGCGCGGCCGGCGGCATGCCGAGCCGCCTCCGCCGTACCGATCGGAATTCCAGCGCGATCGCGACCGCATCGTGCATTCCACGGCGTTCCGCCGGCTGGTCTACAAGACGCAGGTGTTCGTCAACCACGAGGGCGACCTGTACCGGACCCGGCTCACGCACACCCTGGAGGTCGCACAGATCGCGCGCACCGTCGCCGGGCAACTGCGTCTCAACGAAGCCTTGTCCGAGGCCATCTGTCTCGCCCACGATCTGGGCCACACGCCCTTCGGCCACGCCGGTCAGGATGCGCTCAACGAGTGCATGGCGGACTTCGGCGGCTTCGAGCACAACCTGCAGTCCCTTCGCGTGGTCGATGAGCTCGAGGAACACTATGCGGGCTTCGACGGCCTGAACCTCACCTTCGAGTGCCGCGAAGGGATACTCAAGCACTGCTCGTACAAGAACGCGCTGACCATCGGCGACGTCGGCGAGCGATTCATCCGCCGCGAACAGCCGGGACTGGAAGCGCAGCTGGCGAATTTCGCCGACGAAATCGCCTACAACAACCACGACGTCGACGACGGCGTCCGCGCGGGCCTGATCGCCCTGGACGATCTGCTCGAGGTGCGCCTGTTCGCCGATCACCACGCGGAGGTTCGCGAGGCGCATCCCCGGATCCAGGGACGCCGTCTCCTCTACGAGGTCCTGCGCCGGATGATCAACCATCTGGTGACGGACCTGATCGACTCCTCGGTCGCCCGGCTGCGCGAGACCGGTGTCGACTCGATCGACGCGGTGCGCGCGCAGCGGGCCTTCCTGATCGGCTTCAGCGAGGAGACCGCGGCGGCCAATCAGCAGTTGAAGACCTTCCTGCGCGAGCACCTGTATCGTCACTACAAGGTGCAGCGCATGACCTCGAAGGCGCGGCGAGTGGTGCGCGAGCTCTTCGATGCGTTCTTCGGCGATCCGGCGCTGATGCCGCCGGAGCATCGCGCCGCGGCCCGCCGCCGCGAGGCGAGCCAGGGCCCCACGGGGCGCGCGCGCGCCGTGGCCGATTACATCGCCGGAATGACCGACCGCTATGCCATCCTCGAGCATCGGCGGCTGTACGACCCCGCGGAGCGAACGTGACCCAGGAACTCGACAACGATCTGCTGCTGCGCGCCCTGCTGCGCCAGCCGACGCCCCGGCGTCCCCTGTGGCTGATGCGCCAGGCGGGCCGCTACCTGCCGGAATATCGCGCCACCCGCGCCCGCGCGGGCAGCTTTCTCGCGATGTGCACCAACCCCGAATATGCCTGCGAGGTCACCTTGCAGCCGCTCGACCGCTATGCGCTCGACGCGGCGATCCTGTTCTCCGACATCCTGACGATTCCGCATGCGATGAACCTCGGGCTCGAGTTCGAGGCGGGCGAGGGGCCGCGGTTCGCCCGGCCGGTGCGCACGGCCGCCGACATCGAGCGGCTTCCGCTGCCGGATCCGGCGAGGGAGCTGCGCTACGTCGTCGACGCGGTGTCGCTGATCCGCCGGGAGCTGCGCGGCCGGGTGCCGCTGATCGGCTTCGCCGGTTCGCCCTGGACCGTGGCGACCTATATGGTCGAAGGCGGCGGCAGCAAGACCTTCGGCGCGATCAAACGCATGCTCTACGGCGCTCCGCGCGACCTACACCGGCTCCTCGCCCATCTGGCGCGCGCCACGATCCTCTACCTGAACGCGCAGATCGAGGCCGGCGCCCAGGCGGTCATGCTGTTCGACACCTGGGGCGGTGCGCTCACGCCGGCGCAATACCGGGAGTTCTCGTTGCATTACATGGGCGAGATCTGCGCCTCGCTCAGGCGCGAATCACAGGGCCGCGTGGTGCCGCGCATCGTCTTTACCAAGGGCGGCGGCGCCTGGCTCGAACGGACCGCGGCGATCGGCTGCGACGCCGTGGGCGTCGACTGGACCACGGACCTCGCCGACGCGCGCCGTCTGGTCGGCGACCGGGTCGCACTGCAGGGCAATCTCGATCCGGCGGCGCTGCATGCGCCCCCCGAGGTGCTGCGCGCCGAGGTGCTGCGCGTGCTCGAGAGCTTCGGCCGTGGTCCCGGCCACGTGTTCAACCTGGGGCACGGCATCACCCCGGACGTGGATCCGGAGCGGGTGGCCGTGCTGGTCGAGGCGGTACGCGGCTATCGGCTCGACGGGGGCTGAGCGGCCGCGGCGCGCAGTTCCTCGCGCAGCGTGCGCCTCAGGATCTTGCCGACGTTCGACTTCGGCAGTTCATTGCGGAAATAGATCCGTCTCGGCACCTTGTAGCCGGTGAGATTGCGCCGACAGTGCTCGATCAGCGCTTCCGGGTCGAACTCCGTGCCCTTGCGCACCACGAACAGCGCGACGACCTCGCCCGAGTTCTCATCCGGCTCGGCGACGGCAGCGACCTCGAGCACGCCGGGGAATTCCGCGGCGACGCCCTCGACCTCGTTCGGGTAGACGTTGAAGCCCGAGACCAGGATCATGTCCTTCTTGCGGTCCTCGATGTACACGAATCCCGCCTCGTCGAAGCGGCCGACGTCGCCGGTGCGCAGCCAGTCTCCCCAGAACACCAGGGCGGTCTCCTCGGGCCGGTTCCAGTAGCCGCAGGTCACCTGTGGCCCGCGCACGCAGATCTCGCCGACCTCGCCGCGGCCGAGCTCGCGGCCCTCGTCGTCCCGGATCGATATCTCGGTCGAGGGAATCGGCAGGCCGATCGAACCGTTGAAGTCGAGACCGAGGGGATTGATCGTGGCCGCGGGAGAGGTCTCGGTCAGGCCCCAGGCCTGAGTGAGAATGCAACCGGTGACCTGTTTCCATCGTTCGGCGACGACCGACTGAACCGCCATGCCGCCGCCTAAGCTGATGCGCAGCGCCGAGAAGTCGACCTCCGAGAATCCCGGCGTATGCAGCAGCGCGTTGAACAAGGTGTTCACGCCGCTGATGAAGAAGAACCGCCGCCGACGCAGCGTCGCGACGAACCCGCCGAAATCGCGCGGGTTGGTGATCAGCAGGTTGGTCGCGCCGAGAAAGCTGAACATGAAGCAGTTCGCGGTCAGCGAGAAGATGTGATAGAGCGGCAGCGCCGTGATCGCCACCGGCGGGACCGCCGGATCCAGGCTCGCCATCGCCGGACCGATCCAGGCGCTCGCCTGCAGGAGGTTCGCGATCATGTTGCGATGGCTGAGCACCGCGCCCTTCGCGACGCCCGTCGTGCCGCCGGTGTATTGCAGGAACGCCGGGTCCCCGCGTTCGATCGCCACCGGCTCGAGCGCGAGCCCGCGGCCTTCGGCAAGGACCCCGCGGAAGGAGAGCGCCCCGGGGATGCTCCAAGGCGGCACCTGACGACGCACCCGGCGCAGGACCAGGTTGACGATCGGTCCGCGCGGCCAGCGCAGCAGGTCGCCGATCCCGGTCACGACGACGGTGCGCACCGCCGTGCGCGGCAGCACCTCCTGCAGCACGTGCGCAAAATTCTCCACGATCACGATCGCTTTCGCGCCCGAGTCGCGCAGCTGGTGCTCGAGTTCGCGGGCCGTGTACAGCGGATTGGTGTTGACGACGACGAGTCCCGCGCGCAACGCTCCGAACAGCGCCACCGGATATTGCAGGACGTTCGGCATCATCAGCGCGATCCGGTCGCCGGTTTCGAGGCCGGCCCGTCCGCGCAGCCAGGCCGCGAATGCGCGAGACAGGTCCTGGAGCTGCGCATAGCTCAGCCGGGTTCCCATGTTCTCGAACGCGGTCCGCTCGGCGTACCGCTCGCAGCTCTCCTCGAGCAGCGCCTTCAGCGAAGCGTACCGGTCCGGATCGATCTGCGCCGGAACGCCCGGCGGATAGCGATTCAGCCAAATTCGGTCCAAGTGGACGCGCTCCCCCGTTATGATGAGGGTTGTATAGCACCCGGCCCGTGGGGCGGCAACGGCCGCGCAGGGCCGCGAGGAGTGGAGATATGAGGCTCAGAACGGTCGCCGCCTGCATCGCGAGCCTCGCGCTCGGCGGCTGCGTGATCGGCTATGGCCGTTGCCTGCTGCTCTCGCCGATGCGGGTGAGCCTGACCGGGACCCTGCATTTTCGCACCTACGAGATCGACGGGCTCCCCGAGCGCGTCGCGGTGCTGCAGGCCGACTCCTCGCAGTACATCTACGCGCCGGCGCAGAGCCGCCAATGCGAGATGGCGAGCAATTTCCAGCTGACCGGCTGGTCGGACTATCCGCCGGATCTGGTCGAGGGGTCGCGGATCACGGTCCATGGCTCGCTGCTCCAGAGCACTTCCGTGCACCAGCACAGCCGATTCATCCTGAAGTTGCGCCGGCTCGAACGCTTGCCGGCCGCCCAACGGCCGGCAAGCCACTAGCGCGCCTCGCGCGCGGGTTTACAATGGGTGTCGCCCGAATCCACCCACAGGGAGAGTTGTCGTCGTGAATTACAAGCAATCGTTCGTATTGGCTGCCGCGTTGTCGATCGCGGCCTTCGCGTTGCCGAGCACCCCGGCCTTCGCGAAGTCGCACACCGTCGTCTGCAAGGACGGCACGACGTCCGCGGGCGGCCGCGGCGCCTGCAGCGGCCATGGCGGAGTGAACAAGGCGGCGAAGAGCGCCAAGACCGAGGCCAAGAAGACCGAGAAGAAGGTCGAAAAGAAGGTCGAAAAGAAGACCGAGAAAAAGACCGAGAAGAAGACCGAAAAGGCCACCAAGAAGGCAGCCGAGACGACCAAGAAGGCCGAGACCTCGGCCGCGTCCGGTCCCGAAGGCGCGACCGCCCACTGCAAGGACGGTACCTACTCGCATGCGAAGAGTCATCGTGGCGCCTGCTCTAAGCACGGCGGCGTCGCGGAGTGGCTGAAGAAGTAGTCTGCGACCGGCCGGGCAGTCATTGCCCGGCCGGTTCCGTGGCATTCGGCGCTCAGCGGGTCGGCGAGCGCGCGCGATGGCGCAACAGGGGGCGCAACGCCTTCCACACGTTGGTGAGCAGCAAGGGCTGGCCGCGCTCGTTCGGATGAATCCCGTCGGCCTGCATGAGCCGCGGATCGAGCGCGATGCCCTGCATCAGGAACGGTACCAACGGCAGGCGATCGGTTTGCGCCAGCTCGGTGAAGGACTGGGCGAAGTCGCTCGAGTATCGCGGTCCGTAGTTCGGCGGGATGCGCATGCCGAGCAACAATACCGCGGCATGGGAGTCGCGCGCGAGGCGCACCATGCGGGCGAGATTGTCGCGCATGGTCGGTATCGGCAGTGCGCGAAGCCCGTCGTTGCCGCCGAGCTCGAGGATCACGATATCCGGATGATGCAGTTCGAGCGCCCGCGGCAGGCGGTCCAGCCCGCCGGCGGTGGTCTCGCCACTCACACTGGCGTTGACGACCTGGTATCCGTACCCTAAACGGCGCAGGCGGTCCTGCAGTAGCGCGACCCAGCCGCGGCCCGGCTCGATCCCGTATCCCGCGCTGATGCTGTCGCCGAACACCAGGATCGTGGGCTGAGCATGCGCCGCGGCGCTCATCGATACGATCAGGCACAGTAGCCACCAACGCTTCACGTTCACTCCCGATGCAAGATTCATCCAAGGAAGAGACGGCGGTCCTCGAGGCCGGCGGCCTGACCAAGACCGTCGCGAGCCCGGAGGGGCCGCTGACGATTCTCGCCGATGTGAGCCTCTCGGTGCGAGCCGGGGAGACGCTGGCGATCGTCGGCGCCTCCGGGGCCGGCAAGTCCACGCTGCTCGCCCTGCTCGCGGGCCTCGACACCCCGAGCAGCGGCCGGGTCGCGATCGCCGGAACCGATCTCGGGGCACTCGACGAGGACGGCCGCGCGGCGGTGCGCGGCCGCTACGTCGGTTTCGTGTTCCAGTCGTTCCGGCTGATTCCCGCGCTGACCGCGCTGGAAAACGTCATGCTGCCGCTCGAACTCGCCGGGCGGTCCGACGCGCGCGCCGCGGCCGCCGCCGCCCTCGAGTCGGTCGGGCTCGGCGCGCGTCTCGCCCATTACCCTCGGCAGCTGTCGGGCGGCGAGCAGCAGCGCGTGGCGATCGCGCGCGCCTTCGTGACCCGGCCGCGCCTGCTGTTCGCCGACGAACCGACCGGCAATCTCGACACCGCCACCGGCCAGAGGATCGCCGACCTGCTGTTCGGATTGAATCGCGACGCCGGCAGCACTTTGATCCTGGTGACGCACGATCGGGAGCTCGCCGCCCGCTGTGCGCGCACCGTGGTGATCGACGCCGGCCGCGTCGGCAGCTGACCGCGATGCGGGTCGCCGTTTTCGCCTTGCGCAACCTCTGGCGCGATCTGAAGTCGGGCGATTCGGCGGTGTTGCTCGCGGCACTCGTGGTCGCCGTCGCATCGCTGACCGCGGTCGGCTTCTTCACGAGCCGGATCGCCGCCGGTGTGCGTCGTCAGGCGAGCGCGGTGCTCGCGGCCGATCTGCGCCTCGATTCGCCCGATCCGCTCTCGCCACGTTATTTCGCCGAGGCGCGTGCCGAAGGTATGCGGGTCTGCGAGGAGGTCTCGTTCGCGACGGCCCTGTTCCGCGGTGAGCGCAGCCAGCTCGCGGCCATCGTCGCGGTCCAGCCCGGGTATCCGTTGCGCGGACGGGTGCGCGTCTCGGCGACGCCCTACGGTCCGGCCCGGACCGTGGAATCGATCCCCGCACCGGGCGATGCCTGGCTCGATCCGCGCGCCGTGCTGCAGCTCGGTCTGCGTCCGGGCGACCCCTTGCAGATCGGCGCGGCGACGCTGCGCTTCACGCGGGTCCTCGACTATCGTCCCGATCAGGGCAGCGGGTTCGTGAACCTCGCGCCGACCGTGCTGATCAACGCGCACGATCTGCCGGCCACGGCGCTGATCCAGCCTGGCAGCCGGGCGACCTACGCGGCGCTGTTTGCCGGCGACGCCGTCGCGGTGGCGAAGTTTCGCCGCTGGTTGGTCGCGAACAAGCGGCCCGGGGAGACGCTGCGGGAGATCGACGACACCAGCCGGCAGCTGCAGTCGGCCACCTCGCGCGCGAACCGCTTCCTGAACCTTGCGAGCCTCGCCACGGTGCTGCTCGGCGCCGTCGCGGTCGCGATGGGTGCGAGGCGCTACGCCGCGCGCCACCTCGACACGGTCGCGTTGATGAAATGCATGGGCGCTTCGCAGGCGTTCGTGCTCGCCGTGGCGATCGTCGAACTCCTCGCGCTCGCCCTGGCGGCGATCCCGATCGGAGCGCTCTTCGGCTATCTCGCGCAGGCGGGCATCGTCTGGCTGCTTCGCGGCGTGCTGCGTGAGGCACTGCCTCCGGCATCGCTCGCCCCGGTGGCCGTCGCCGCCGCGACCGTGGTGGCGATGCTCGCCGGGGCCGCATTGCCGCCGTTGCTGCGCCTGCGGCGAACGCCGCCCTTGCGGGTGCTGCGCGGGGAGGCGGCGCCGCCGCCCATCGGCCTGTGGCTCGCCTACCTGCTCGCCGCGGCAGCTCTGTTCGCCACCCTATGGCTCATGGTCCGCGATCCGGCCCTGGTGCTGGACGTGTCCGCGGGCGCGATCGGTGTGGGGCTGGCGCTGTCGGTCGCAGGACTCGCGCTGGTGCGGCTCGCCGGACGGCTGCGTGCCTCGGTGGGCGTCGCCTGGCGCTACGGGCTCGCGAACGTCGCGCGCCGCGGCGCCTCCAGCGTCGTGCAGGTCGTCGCGTTCGGTCTCGGCCTGATGGTCCTGCTGCTGCTCGCGGTGGTGCGCAACGACCTGTTGTCCGATTGGCGCTCCGGGCTCGATGCCAAGGCGCCGAACAACTATCTGATCAACATCCGGCCCGAGGACATCGCCGCGCTGCGCAGTTACTTGCGAGCGCAGGGCATCGAGCCCCAGCCGATGTATCCGATGATCCGTGCGCGCATGACGGCGATCGATTCGCGCCCCGTCGGTACGCTGCATTTCGCCAGTGCACGCGGGCGCGCGTTCGCCGAGCGCGAACAGAATCTCACCTGGTCGGCCGGGCTCATGCCGGACAACACCCTGGTCGCGGGCCGCTGGTGGAGCCCGACCGACGCGGCGAAACCTCTCGTATCCATCTCCACCGAGTACCGCGATGCGCTGCATCTGCGGATCGGCGACCGGATCAGTTTCGACGTCGCCGGCGAGAACCTGACCGTCACCGTGGCGAGCGTGCGCAAGGTCCGCTGGGACAGTTTCCGGCCGAATTTCTTCCTGGTCTTTCCGCCGCGTCTGCTCGACGGTGCGGCCGGAACCTACATGACCGCGCTGCACCTCGACCAGCGCGGGCGTGCCGCGCTGGTCGGTCTGGTGCGCCGCTTTCCGAGCGTCTCGGTGTTCGACGTCGAGGCGATCCTCGCCCAGATCCGCGCGATCATGGATCGGGCCTCGCTCGCGATCCAGTACGTGTTCCTGTTCACGCTGGCCGCCGGCGTCGTGGTGTTGCTTGCGGCGGTACAGGCGACGCGCGACGAACGACGCTACGAGAGCGCCATCCTGCGCACGCTCGGCGCGAGCCGACAGGTCGTCTTCAAGGGTGTCGCGGCGGAGTTCACGGCGCTCGGTCTGATCGCCGGAACGCTGGGCGCCGGAGGAGCGAGCCTGATCGGCTGGCTGCTCGCGCGGCGCCTGTTCTCGCTCTCATACGGCTTCGATCCCCTCGTCTGGCTCGCCGGAACGATCGGCGGTGCGGTGCTGGTGGGCGCGAGCGGTATGCTCGCGGCGCGCCGCGCGGTCGTGACGCCGCCGGTCGAAGCCCTGCGCGACGATTGAAGGCCGGGCGAGGCTTCAGCGTACGGTGAGGATCAGCCAGCCGTCGGCGATCGGCGCGCCGAGCAGGGGCAGGGCCTCGATGCGCAGATCGTAACGGCCGGCCGGGAACGCCGAGGAGTTGAACGAGAGGTTCAGCTGGCCTGCCGAATCCTTGATCAGGTCCTTGACCTCGAGCATCGGTCCCCGGTCGTGCGCGTCGATCGCGACGCGGAATCGCTGGGCGCGGGCGTAGTTCATGTCGATGGACAGGTGAACCAGCGTCGGCTTCGCATGATCGACCGTGAGACCCGCCTGGTCGATGCCCGGCGCGCGGTCCGGCGCGACCTTGAGGTCCAGGCGGCTCGCGGCCGGTAGCATCGGTCCCTCGATCAGCCGCGCGCGGGCCGCGTCGAGCTCGCTGCGCAACAGCGACAGGTGTTGCGCGAGCGCCCAGATGGCGAACACGCTCGCGAGCAACAGCCCCGCGGTGACCGCCCTCAGCCATTCGGCCCGCCACCAGGGTGCGCCCGGTTCGGCCAGATCCGCCGGTCGTCCGGCCGCCTCGAGCAGCTTGAGGCTCGCCTGGGCGCGCCCCGCAAGCCCGCGTTCCTCGAGATAGTCCGGGTGCTCGGCGCACCAGTGCTCGAAGTCGCGCTGTCCCTTGAAGGGCAGCTTGCCGTCCAGATACCGCTCGAGCAGCCCGTGCTCGTCGACGACCGCGCGGTCTATTCGGGCGCCTGCCGAGGGCGCCCCGGGAGCTGCGGGCCCGCCAGGCTCGTTCATGGCGACATCGTCCCGGCGATCACGCGACAGATCTCCTCGATCGCCACGGAACGCGTGGTGGACTTGCGCCATACGGCGCCGACGCGCCGGATCGGCGCGGGTTTCGGGAAGCGCCGCACGGCGAGGCCGCGCTGCGAGGCGAACGGCGCGTCGACCGCGAACTCCGGCAACAGCGTGATGCCGAGGCCGGCGACCACCATCTGCCGCAGCGTCTCCAGGCTGGTCGCGCGGAAATCCTCGGTCTCGCGCACCCCGGCCCGTGAACAGACCTCGAGAGCCTGATCTCTGAGGCAATGACCGTCCTCGAGCAGCAGTACCTGCTGGCCGCGCAGGTCCTGGACGCGGATCGTCTGCCGTTCCGCGAGCGGATGGTTGTTCGGCAGCGCGACCGTGAACGCCTCCTCGTAGAGCTCGCGTGTCTCGAGCCCGTCGAGAGCCACCGGCAAGGCGACGATGCCGAGATCGATCTCGCCCTCGCGCAGGCGCTTCAGCAGTGGCTCGGTCTGATGCTCGTAGAGCATCAGACCGAGATCCGGCAACGCCTTGCGGATCCGCTTCATGACCCGCGGCAGGAGGTAAGGGCCGATGGTCGGAATCAGCGCCATCTTGAGCTTGCCGGCGAGCGGGTCGGTATTGTTGCGCGCCAGGGCGACGATCTCGTTGCTCTCGTCGAGCATACGGCGGGCGCGAACCACGATCTGCTTGCCGACCTCGGTGAGCTGTACGTGCTTGGGGCGCCGCTCGACCAGCTTCACGCCGAGGTAATCCTCGAGCTTCTTCAACTGCGCGGACAGCGTCGGCTGACTCACGAAGGTCTTCTCGGCCGCCTTGCCGAAGTGGCCGGTGTCGGCGAGCGCGACCAGGTACTTGAAGTCCTTGAGGTTCATCGGTCTCGTTCCTCGATAGAGGCAGTCTATCAGATGCATGGCGGTGGACGGGCGCGGCGGCGCCGCGGCCGCGGTAGAATGCGCCGAGCCGATCCACCGCTCTACAGCCGCCAGGAGCCGCGACGCCACATGGTCCCGCCGACCCGCACGCCTCGCCTGTCCGCAGGCGTCGTGACCGTGAGTCTGGTCGAACGCAAGCTGCGTTTTCTGTTGCTGCGCGCCTACCGTAACTGGGACTTCCCCAAGGGCATGGTCGAACCGGGGGAACAGCCGATCGACGCGGCGACGCGTGAGGTGCGCGAGGAGACGACCCTCGACGACCTGTCCTTCGACTGGGGTCTCGTCTACATGGAAACCGGTCCCTACAACGGCGGCAAGGTCGCCCGCTACTACATCGCTCGCAGCAAGGAGCGGCACGTGAGTCTGCCGGTCAACCCCGAGATCGGTCGCCCGGAGCATCAGGAGGCGATCTGGGTGGACTACGAGCGTGCCCTCGAACTGGTGTCCTCACGTCTGAAGCCGGTGGTGCGCTGGGCCTATTCGGTCGTGAATCACGGCCCGCCGCCGCCCTCGCCCCCGCCGCGTCGCGGCTGATCCGCGACGCTCAGGCCAGCTCGAACTCGCCGCGCGCGACCTCGACCACCTCGCCGCCGACGCACACCTCGCCATTGCCGTCGATCTCGAGGTGCAGCCGGGACGGGCGGCCCACCCGGGCTCCCTGGGAGATCTCGAAGGCGGTCGGTCGCGGGCCGGCGGTCTCGATCCACCAGCCGCCGAGATTCGCGGCGGCCGAGCCGGTCGCCGGGTCTTCGCGCACGCCATCGCCGTCACGAAAGAAGAACCGCGCCGTCAGGCGCGCAGGTCCCGCGTGGGCGAACACGTAAGCCATGCTGATGCCATCCTCGCTGCGCAGCCGGAAGAACGCCTCCGGCCGCGGTGCGGCGCGCTCCACGGCGGCCGTGCTGGCGAGCGGCACGATCAACTGCTCCTTGCCCGCCTTGACCCACAGGGGCCGATCGGCGAGGTCGGACGGGTCGAGGCCGAGAGCCTGGGCGAGTTCCGCGGACGAGGCCTCGACCTCGCGAGAGCCGTGGCGGGGCGCCCTGAGCGTCCAGCGGTCGCCGGTGGCCCGAACCGGGATCGATCCGGCGCGCATCCGCAGACGCAGTTGGTCGCCGCCCCGTCCGAGCGCGCGGCAGACGTGCGCCGTGCCGAGCGTCGGATGGCCGGCGAAGGGCATCTCGTAGGAGGGCGTGAAGATCCTCACCGTGGCGGCGTCGGGCGCCGCGGCCGGCAGGATGAAGGTCGACTCGGACAGGTTGAACTGGCGGGCGAGCGCCTGCATCGAGGACTCCTCGAGCAGGGCGGCATCCTCGAACACGCACAGCGGGTTGCCGGTGAGCCCGGCGCGCCCGGTCGCGAACACGTTCACGATCCGGAAGCGCAGGCGCCGCGGGGAGTGGCTCATGGGGGCCGGTGGCGAAAGTACGGCGTCGCGCTCAGACGAGCGTGTGGAAGACCTTCTGCACGTCCTCGTCCTGTTCGAGCCGGTCGATCAGGGTGAGGACTTCGGTCGCCTGTTCTTCGGGCAGTTCCACCGGGGTCTGACAGATGTATTCGTGTTCGGCCGACACCGGCGTGATGCCGCGCTTCTCGAGCGCTTCCTGGAGGCGACCGAAATCATTGAACGCGCAACGCAGCACCAGCTGCGGCTCGCCCTTCTCGCCCGAGCTCTCGCCCATCTCCTCGAGGCCGTGATCGATCATGTCGAGCTCGAGTTCGTCCTGGTCCTTGATGCTGGCCGGATCGAGTCGGAACACGCCCATCTTCTTGAACTGGAACGCGACGCTGCCG
The DNA here is from genome assembly GCA_028870275.1 of Gammaproteobacteria bacterium. GTDB lineage: Bacteria > Pseudomonadota > Gammaproteobacteria > Steroidobacterales > Steroidobacteraceae > Bog-1198. The sequence goes on from JAGWPY010000035.1 coordinate 21,367, forward strand.
TTGCTGCCGAGATTTCCGCCGTTCTTCGCAAAGACGTTGCGCACGTTGCCGACGGTGCGGGTCGGGTTGTCGGTGGCCGCCTCGACCAGCACCGCGACGCCGTGCGGCGCGTACCCCTCGTAGAGGATCTCCTGGTAGTTCGCGGCTTCCTTGCCGGAGGCGCGGCGGATCGCCGCATCGGTCTTGTCCTTCGGCATGTTGACCGCGCGCGCATTCTGCAGCACGCGGCGCAGGGCCGGGTTGGAGTTCGGGTCCGTTCCGCCGGCGCGGACCGCGATGGTGATGTCCTTCGCGATCCGCGTGAACTGCTTCGCCATGCGGTTCCAGCGCGCGAACATCGTGTGCTTGCGAGTCTCGAATATGCGTCCCATGGCGACATGGTAGCAATGTTGTGGCAAACGGCTAGACTTGACGGCCCTGCCGCGAAGAGAACCACCCATGCAGCCGTCCGAACCCCGCGCGCCGGCGACGTTTTCGAGCCTCGGTCTCGCCGAACCGGTGCTCGCCGCGCTCGCCGACGTGGGCTATGAGGCGCCGACCCCGATCCAGGCCGAAACCATCCCGGCGCTGCTCGCGGGCGCGGATCTGCTCGGTCAGGCGCAGACCGGCACCGGCAAGACCGCCGCATTCGCGCTGCCGGCGCTCTGCAAGCTCGATCTCGCCCGGCGCCAGCCACAGACCCTCGTTCTGGTGCCGACCCGCGAACTCGCGCTGCAGGTCGCCGAAGCGTTTCAGAAGTACGCGGCCCACCTCACCGGCTTCCACGTCCTGCCGGTCTACGGAGGCCAGAGCTATCAGCCGCAGCTCGCGGCGCTGCGCCGCGGCGTGCACGTCGTGGTCGGTACTCCGGGACGCGTGATCGACCATCTCGACCGCGGCACGCTCGATCTGTCCGCGCTCGCGATGCTGGTGCTCGACGAGGCCGACGAGATGCTGCAGATGGGCTTTCTCGATGCGGTCGAACGGGTGCTCGAGAGCACGCCGTCCGGCCGTCAGGTGGCATTGTTCTCGGCGACGCTGCCGACCGCGATCCGCCGGATCGCCCAGCGTCACCTGCGCAAGCCGACCGAGATCACGATCCGCAACGCCGGGGGCGGCGCCGCGGGCATCCGCCAGCGCTACTGGCTGGTGAGCGGGGTGCACAAGCTCGACGCGCTCACCCGCATCCTGGAGACGGAGCGGTTCGATGCCCTGCTGGCGTTCACGCGGACCAAGCTATCGACCGTCGAGCTGGCCGGCCGGCTCGCCGCGCGGGGATTCGCGGCCGAAGCGCTCAATGGAGACGTGCCGCAGGCGCAGCGCGAGCGCATCGTCGAGCGGCTCAAGGGCGGCGACATCGACGTGCTGGTCGCCACCGACGTCGCGGCGCGCGGTCTCGACGTCGAGCGGATCTCGCACGTGGTGAACTACGACCTGCCTTACGACGTCGAGTCCTACGTGCACCGGATCGGACGCACCGGCCGCGCCGGACGCAGCGGCGAGGCGATCCTGTTCGTCGCGCCGCGCGAACGGGGCATGCTGCGCGCGATCGAGCGTGCGACCCGTCAGCCGGTCGAACCGATGAATCTGCCGAGCATCGACTCGGTCAACCTGCGCCGGCTCGAGAAATTCAAGCAGCGCATCGTCGATGCGGCCGCCGGCGCGAACGCCGAGCAATACCGGACGATCGTCGAGGAAGTGGCCGCGGAGACCGGCCTGTCGACCGTCGAGATCGCGGCCGCGCTCGCCGCGATCGCCCAAGGTCCGGAGCCGCTGTTGCTCAGCGCGAAGCCCGATCGGCCCGATCGGCCCGAGGGGTCCGCGCCGGCGGAGGCCGGGCGAACCGCCGAGGCGCCGACCGCCCGCCGTCGCCGCGAGCCGGACGGCGGTGCCGCGGCCCGTGTCACGGGTGGCGGCTCGCGTCGCCGTCGCGCGGAGCTCGACGAGCGCGAGTCTTTTCGCGTCGAAGTGGGCGCCGTGCACGGCGTGCGTCCCTCGAACCTGGTCGGCGCGATCGCGAACGAAGCGGGCATCGACGGTGCGCACATCGGCCGCATCGAGATTCGCGAGGACTTCAGTCTGGTGGATCTGCCGGTCGGCATGCCGGAACGCATCTTCCGGCGGCTGCAGCGGGCGCGTGTGCTCGGGCGGGAGCTGCAGATCTCGCGCGCCGCGCCGGAGGGCGAGGGGCCGCGCCGAGCCGACCCTAGACCACGCGGGCGCGGCGCCCGCCCGCGATGAAGTCGGCGACGTTCGCGGCCATCTCGTCGATGCAGCGCTGACGCGCTTCGCGCGCGGCCCAGGCCACGTGCGGCGTGACCAGCAGGTTGGGCACGGCCGGATCGAGCAGCGGATCGCCGTCGACCGGCGGCTCCTTGGCGAGCACGTCGATGCCCGCGCCGCCCAGGCGTCCGGCCGACAGCGCCGCGACCAGTGCCGCGCCATCCACGAGCGCGCCGCGGGCGGTGTTGATGAGCAGCGCATCGGGGCGCATCAGCGCGAGCCGTCGCGCATCGATCAGGCCGCGGGTCGCTTCGGTCAACGGGCAATGCAGCGATACGACGTCGGCCACGCCGAGGAGCTCATCGAGTTCGAGCCGTCCGGGCACCGGTTCCGCGCCAGGGCGGTTGGCGATCAGCACGCGCATGCCGAAGGCATCGGCAATGCGGGCGACGCCGCCGCCCAGGGTGCCGAAGCCGACGATGCCGAGCGTGCGGCCGGCGAGCTCGCGGATCGGTTGCGCGGGCAGCGTGAACTGCGCGCTCGCCGACCAGGAGCCGTCGGTCGCGAGCCGGCCATATTCGCGCAGCCGCTGAGTGAGGCAGAGGATCAGCGCCCAGACGTGCTGCGCGACCGAGGCCGTGCAGTAGCCGCGCACGTTGCACACGCCGATGCCGAGCGCACGCGCGGCCTCGAGGTCGATGTTGTCGGTTCCGGTCGCGGCGAGCGCGATCAGGCGCAATCGCCGCGCCCGCCGCAGGATGGCGCCGGACAGCCGCAGCTTGTTGAGCAGCAGGACTTCGGCTTCCTCGACCACGGTTTCGACCGCTTCCTGCAGGGTATTCTCCCGCAGTTCCAATTCCGGCATCACGGCCTCGAGGGCCGAGGGATCGAGATCGCCGTAGGAGACCGTGCCGTAGTCGAGGAATATCGAGCGCATGGCGCTAGAATACCTGCGCCACGGGCAATTCCAAGGTGAAAGGCGCGATGAGAATCTCGGCGGTCAAGGCGTTGATCATCGCGAACGTGGTGGTCTACCTGCTCCAAGGCCTCTCTCACGGGCTGATCGACGCCTGGTTCGCACTCTGGCCGCTGCAGCCGATCGACGGCGTCTCCTACTTCCACCCCTGGCAGATCGTCACCTACGCGTTCCTGCACAGCACGGCGCAGATCACCCATATCCTGTTCAACATGTTCGGCCTGTGGATGTTCGGCACCCAGGTCGAACGTTACGTCGGGCCGCGCCGGCTGCTCGCCGTGTACTTCGCCTCCGTGGTGACCGCGGCCCTGTCCCAGCTGTTCGTGCCGGCGCTGTTCCATGCGCCGCCGGAGCCCACCATCGGCGCCTCGGGCGGGGTGTTCGGATTGCTGCTCGTGTATGCGTATCTGTTTCCACGCAGCAAGGTGATTCCGCTGATTCCGCCGATCCCCATGCCCGCATGGCTGTTCGCGACGCTCTATGCGGGGCTGGAACTGTTCCTCGGCGTGACCGGCAGCGAGATGGGTGTGGCCCACTTCGCGCACCTGGGTGGCATGATCGGCGCGGCTCTGGTGATCTTCCGCTGGAGGACGCGGCGGGTCTGAGGGCGCGCGCGGGGGTCGGGCCCGCCGGCCGGCGGGACGCCTTCAGTCGCGGAAGTTGTTGAACTGCAGCGGCACGCCGAGCTCCGCCCGGCGCAACATCGCGATCGCCTCCTGCAGATCGTCGCGCTGCTTGCCGGTCACCCGCACCTTCTCGCCCTGGACCTGGGCCTGAACCTTGAGTTTCGAGTCCTTCACGAGCCGGGTGATCTTGCGGCCCGTGTCGGCGTCGACGCCGTGCTTCAGCACCACTTTCTGGGCGGCGCGCGCCAGGTTCACCTCGGGTTTCTGGGCGTCGATGCAGCCGACGTCGATGCCGCGCTTGGCGAGCTTGAGCTTCAGGATCTCCAGCATCTGTTTGAGCTGGAACTCGGCCGGGGCGGTCATGGTCACGGTCGTCTCGAGCAGGGCGAAGGAGGCCTCGAGCCCCTTGAAGTCGAAGCGCTGGGCGAGTTCCCTCGAGGCCTGGTCGACTGCGTTGGTGAGTTCGTGCAGGTCGATTTCCGATACGACGTCGAACGAGGGCATGGCTTCAACGATACCCGCGCGCCTGCAAAGTGAAAAGCCGGGCGTACCGGCCGTCGAGGCTCATGAGCTCCGCATGGCTGCCGCGCTCGACGATGCGCCCCGCCTCGAGCACCAGGATCTGATCGGCCATGCGCACGGTCGAGAACCGGTGGGAGATCACGATCGCGATGCGCCGGCGGGTGAGTTCGCGGAAGTGCTCGAATACCTGCGCTTCGGCCGCGGCATCGATCGCGGCGGTCGGTTCGTCGAGCACCAGGATGTCGGCGTCGCGCCGCATGAAGGCGCGGGCCAGCGCGATCTTCTGCCATTGTCCGCCCGAGAGTTCCCGGCCGTCCTGGAACCACTTGCCGAGCTGGGTGCGATATCCGGCCGGCAACTGGTCGACGAACTCGGCCGCGAGGCCCTGCTCGGCCGCCGCCCGCCAGCGCGCCTCGTCGTCGAAGGAGCGTTCGTCGCCGGCGCCGATGTTCTCGCCGACCAGCATCTGGTAGCGGGCGAAGTCCTGGAAGATCACGCCGATCCGCCGACGCAGGACCTCCTCGTCCCAGTCGGCGAGGTCGCGCCCGTCGAGCAGGATGCGGCCGCGGGTCGGTCGGTACAGGCGGGTGAGCAGCTTGATCAGGGTGGTCTTGCCCGAACCGTTCTCGCCGACCAGCGCCAGGCTCTCTCCGGGCCGCACGTGCAGATCGATGCCGGCGAGCGCCGGAGCGCTCGTGCCGGGATAGGTGAACTCGACCGCCTCGAAGCGGATCCCGTCGCCCGGCGTGATGCCTTCGCGCGCGCTGCCGGTCGGCCGGCCGACCGGCTGCTCGAGATACTCGTAGAGCGTGGACAGGTACAGATTGTCCTCGTAGAGCCCGCCGATCGCCGTGAGTGCCGCGCTGACCGCGGCCTGACCCTGTCGGAACAGCATGAGATACATGGTCATCTGGCCGAGCGTGATGCGCCCGGCGACGGTCACGGCGGCGATCCACGCGTAGCCCCCGTAGAGCGCCCCGGTGCCGAGCAGGCCGAGCGCGAAGCCCCAGGAGTCCCTGCGGACCGACAGGTCGCGATCCTCGCTGTAGAGGCGCGTGAAGATGTCGCGATAGCGGCCGAGCAGGCGCGGCCCGAGTCCGAAGAGCTTGACCTCCTTGGCGTGGTCCTCGCGGGCGAGCACCGACTCGAGGTACATCTGCATGCGCGACTCCGGCGCCCGCCAGCGGAACAGGCGGAACGCCTCGCCGGAGAAGCGCGTCTCGGCGAAGAACGAGGGTAGTCCCGCGGCGGCGAGCAACAGCACCGCCCAGGGTGAGAATTTAACCAGCAGGGCGCCGAATGAGATCAGCGAGATGCCGTTCTGGATCAAACCGAAGGTGCGCATCACCAGGCTCAAGGGGCGGCTCGAGGCCTCGCGCCGCGCGCTGGTGAGCTTGTCGTAGAACTCCGAGTCCTCGAACTGGGTGAGATCGAGCGTGAGGGCCTTCTCGAGGATCATCACGTTCACGCGCTGGCCGAGCTGGGCGCGCAGCAGCGACTGCGCGAGCGAGAGGCCGCGCGCGGCGGCGGCCGCGGCGGCCACGCAGGCCGCCTCGAGCGCGACCAGGGTCCAGACGTGGGCGAGCGGCAGAGCGCCGCTCAGCTGGTGGATGCGTGCGCCCTGGACCACGGCATCGACGATCAGCGAGCCGATCCAGGCGATCGCCGCGGGCATGAGGCCGGCCACCGCGGTCATCGCGGCCAGGGCGAGCGTGAGCAGGCGGTCGGTGGTCCAGACGAGCGCGAGCGCGCGCCGGCTGTAGGCGAACACGCCGAGGAAGCCGCGCTGCAGGTCGGCGGCGCCGTCCTCGGACGTGCCCCGCATTCGGGTTTTCTTCAGGATGCCATCCACCTCGGGGAACGCGCCTCAGGCTCGGTTCGCGACCGGTTTGCGAATTCGTCTGGCGCGGCGAAACAAGTGCGCCACGGACTATAATATCCGCGGTCGTCCTCTGCATGGCGGTGCCTCGGTGAAATTCAAGCCTCTGCTCGATCGATGGAAGAAGCAATCCGCGCCGGTCCTGACCGCCGAGGAATATGCGGTGCGGCTGCCGCTCGACGACGCCGCGCGCCTGCGTGCCCTGGCGGAACTGTTCCCCGGGTGCGCTCTGGAGGGCATCATCACCGACCTGCTGCACGCCTCGCTCGACGAAATCGCCGCCTCGATGCCCTACGAGCCGGGCCCGAAAGTGATTTCCCGCGACGAGCAGGGCGACCCGGTCTACGAGGACGTCGGCATGACCCCGCGCTTCGTCGAGGCTACCCGGCGCATCAAGAAGACGCTCGAGGCGGAGCGGCCGGCGAATGGCCGGCGGCCGGCTTGACGCTGACGGCGGATGCCGGCGATACTCGATCCATGATGAATACGACCTCGAAGACCTTCGCCCGGTGGTGGTGGCGCAGCCCGCGCTGAGGAGAGGGCACTGGCCGAGTTCGTCTGAACCGTCATACTTCGAATATCCAGAACCCATCTCCAGCGCAAGCGGTGATGGGTTTTTTGTTGTCCGTCGCTTTTGCGGATCGTACGCATGCTGAAGTCGCCTTTCGACATCGCCGCCGACCTCGACACACCGGTGTCGGCCTACCTGAAACTCGCGCCGTTCCGGCCGCGCTTCCTGCTGGAGAGCGTCGAGGGCGGCGAGCGTCTCGCGCGCTACTCGTTCATCGGCTTCGGGGATTGCCTCGAGGTGCGCCTCGACGCCCAGGGGCTCGAGGTCGACGGGCGGCGTGAGCCGCGTCCGGCGACCCAGGTCGAACTGCTCGATGCGCTGCGCGGCGCCCTCGCGCGCGCGCCGCGTCCGCGTCCGCAATTGCCCGGGGTGCCGCTCTCCGGAGGACTGGTTGGCTATACCGCCTACGACGCGGTGCGCTATTTCGAGCGCCTGCCCGGCCGCAGCCTCGATGCCACCGAAGCGCCGCATGCGCACTATGTCGCGCCCAAGTCGCTCCTGGTGTTCGACCATCTGACCCGGGGCGTCGCGCTGTTGCACGACGGCACGGAGGAGGAGCGGCTCGCGCTGCGCCGCGAGGTGGTCCGCGCATTGCGCGGCCCGGTGCCGGTCGCGGCCGCCGCGGGCCGATTCTCGCCGGCGACCCCGTCGCTCGACGAAGCGGCGCATGCGGCGCTCGTGCATCGCGCCCAGGAGTACATCGCCTCCGGCGACGTCTACCAGCTGGTGCTGTCGGCGCGCTTCGAGGGCCGGCACGAGCTCTCGCCGTTCGAGGTCTATCGTGCGCTGCGACTGCTCAATCCCTCGCCTTACATGTACTTCTGCGAACTCGGCGACATCACGGTCGTCGGCTCCTCGCCCGAAGCGCTCGTCAAGCTGCATGACGGCCGGGCGCAGCTGCGGCCGATCGCCGGCTCCCGGCCGCGCGGCGCCGAGCCCGAGCAAGACGCCGCGCTCGAGGCGGAACTGCTCGCCGATCCGAAGGAGAATTCCGAGCACGTGATGCTCGTCGATCTGGCGCGCAACGATCTCGGCCGGGTCGCGGTCGCCGGATCGGTCGCGGTCGATCCCTACCGGGTGATCGAGCGCTACAGTCACGTGATGCACATGGTGAGCGGCGTCGGCGGACGGCTCCTGCCGGGGCGGGATGCGTTCGACCTGTTCGCGGCGACCTTTCCGGCCGGTACCCTGGTCGGCGCACCGAAGGTGCGGGCCATGCAGATCATCGATGAGCTCGAGCCCGTCGGCCGGCAGCTCTACGGAGGAACGGTCGGCTATTTCGGCCGACAGGGCGACATGGACCAGGCGATCACGATCCGTACGCTCGTGTTCCGCGGCGACCGCTACAGCTATCAGGCGGGCGGCGGTATCGTCGCCGACAGCCGGCCGCGGGCCGAGTACGAGGAAGTGCTCGCCAAGAGCGCGGTGCTGCGTCGCGCCCTGGCACTCGCCGCGGAGGGCCTGTAGCTCATGCCTGCGCCCAAGCTGCTGCTGATCGACAACTACGACTCCTTCACCTACAACCTCGTTCAGGCCTTCCTCGTGCTCGGCGCCGAGGTCGACGTGCGGCGCAACGACGCGATCGGTGTCGAGGAGGCGCTCGCGATGGACCATACCCATCTCGTGATCTCGCCCGGACCCGGCACGCCGCGCGATGCCGGCGTCTCGCTGGCGATGATCCGGGCGTTCGCCGGCCGCAAGCCGGTATTCGGCGTCTGTCTCGGCCATCAGGCCCTGGTCGAGGCCTTCGGCGGCCGGGTGGTGCGCGCCGGCCGGCTGATGCACGGCAAGGTCTCGCCGGTCGATCACGACGCGCGCGGCCTGTTCGCCGGTCTCGGTCAGGGATTTGCCGCGGGCCGCTACCATTCCCTGATCGCCGAACCGCAGTCCCTGCCCGACTGCCTGGAAGTGAGTGCGCGCACCGCCGAGGGGGAGATCATGGGCGTGCGTCACCGAAGCCTGCCGCTCGAGGGCGTGCAGTTCCACCCCGAGAGCGTGCTCACGCCCGAGGGGCCGGCGTTGATGGCCAATTTCCTCAAGATGTGATCGCGTGAACGGCGAGACGATCCCCACCCTGCGCACGGCGCTCGAACGGCTTCTCGCGCACCAGGACCTCGAGGAGCCGCAGGCGCAGCGTGTGCTCGGCGCGCTCGCCGCGGCCGAGGCGCCGCCGGCGCTCGCCGGCGCGCTGCTCGCCGCCCTGCGCGCCAAGGGGGTGACCGCCGCGGAAGTGCGCGGCTTCGCCGCCGGCATGCGCTCGCTCGCGCGAAGACCCGAACTCCCCTGTCCGGTCGATGCGATCGATCTCGTCGGCACCGGCGGCGACGCCTCCGGGAGCCTCAATCTCTCGACCGGCGCGGCGCTGCTGGCCGCGGCCTGCGGCGCCCGCGTGGTCAAACACGGTAATCGGTCGATTTCCAGCCGCTGCGGCAGCGCCGATCTGGTCGAGGCACTCGGTCTCGCACTGCCGCTCGATGAGGCCGCGGCCGCGCGCCTGTTCGAGGCGACCGGTTTCACGTTCCTGTTCGCGCCCTACTACCATCCGGCGATGAAGGCGATCGGCCCGGTGCGCAGCGCCCTCGGCGTGCGCACGATCTTCAACCTCCTCGGGCCGCTCACCAATCCGGCCGCGCCGCGTCTGCGCCTGATCGGCGCCTACGACGCGGCGAGCGCACAGCTGATCGCCGAAACCATCGCCGGTCTCGAGGTCACGCGCGCCTGGGTCGTGCATGGCGCCGCGGGCTGGGACGAGGCGACGCCGATCGGATCGTTCATCGCGTTCGAGGTGGCCGATGGCCGGGTGAGGCGCCTCGAGATCGATCCGCTCGATCTCGGCCTCGCGCGCTGCACGCCCGCGGATCTCGCCGGCGGGGATGCGACCCGCAACGCGGCCGCGTTGATCGACGTGTTCGAGCGGCGGGATCGGGGGCCCCATCGCGCCGCCCTGCTGCTGCAGTCGGGGATCGCCCTGCACCTCGCCGGCCTCGCGGATTCGCCGCGATCCGGAATCAACCTCGCGGCCTCGGCGCTCGAGGATGGCCGTGCGGCCGACTGGCTCGCCCGCTGGCGCGCGCTCGCCGCGAATGCGAACGTTCAAGCCGGTCTCACCGGGCGCGGCACGACATGAGCGGCTTTCTCGACGACATGGCGCGTCACAGCCGCGAGCGGGTCGCCGCGGCACGGGCTCTGGAGAGCGACGCGGCGCTCGAACGGCGCGCCGCCGACGCCGAGCCCGCGCCGCCGTTGGCGCTCTCGCCGCTTGGTTTCGACGTGATCGCCGAGATCAAGCTGCGCTCGCCCGCGGTCGGCGTGCTCGGTGCCGAGGCGGGCGACTGGCTGGACCGGGCGGCGGCGTACGGCGCGGCCGGAGCCGCGGCGGTCTCGGTGCTCACCGAGCCCTCGCGTTTCGACGGCTCGCTCGAACATCTGCAGAGCGTCGCGCGCCGCCTCCGGCCGCAGGGCGTGCCGGCGATGCGCAAGGATTTCCTGGTCGATCCCTACCAGGTGCTCGAGGCGAGGGCCAGTGGCGCGGGTGGAGTGCTGGTGATCCTGCGCATGCTCTCCGCCGCGCAGTGCGGCGAGCTGGTCGATGCGGCCGCTCGGCACGGCCTGTTCGTGCTGCTCGAAGCGTTCGACGCCGACGAACTCGCGCTCGCCGGCGAGATCGCCGCCGCGCACTCAGGCGGCGGTGTGCTGCTCGCGGGGCTCAACTGCCGCGATCTGCAGAGCCTGCAGGTCGTGCCGGAACGGTTCGCCGAGCTCGCCCCGGCGCTGCCACGCCATGTGCCGGTCGTCGCCGAGAGCGGCATCGGCGCGCCGGCCGACGCCGCGAGGCTGCGCCGCCTCGGCTATCGCCTCGCCCTGGTTGGCTCGGCGCTGATGTCGCACGAGGACCCGGGCGCGTGGATCGGCGCGCTGCTGCGTGCGGCGCGATCCATGCCCGGCGTAAAGCGGCTAGACTGACGGCCATGTGGATCAAGATCTGTGGAATCACCAGCGCCGACGCGGTCGCCGCCGCGGCCGAGGCCCGGGTGGATGCGGTCGGCTTCGTGTTCGCGCCGAGTCCGCGTCAGGTCACTCCCGGCCAGGCGGCCCAGCTCGGCGCGCTCGTGCCGCCCGGCATCCTCAAGATCGCGGTCACGCAGCATCCGCTCCAGATGAAGGTGGACGAGATCTGCCGGACGCTGCAGCCGGACTTCTTCCAGACCGATTTCGAGGACCTGCGGGAACTGAAGATCCCCGCGCAGGTAAAGCTCCTGCCGGTCGTGCGTTTCGGCCGCAAGACGCCGCGCCCGCTGCCGGCGCGCATGCTCTTCGAGGGGCCGACCAGCGGGATCGGCGAGCTCGCCGACTGGGGCCGGGCGGCCGAGCTCGCCCGCCAGACCGAACTCATCCTCGCAGGAGGCCTCGCCGCGCAGAACGTCGGCGATGCGATCCGCGCGGTGCGTCCCTTCGGCGTCGACGTGAGCAGCGGCGTCGAGGAGTCCCCCGGGGTCAAGGACCCGCAGAAGATCTTGCAATTCGTGCGCGCGGTCCGCGAGGCCGCGGCGCGCCTGGAGACCGATTCATGAATTCCCGAGCGAAGGATGTTCCTCCCTTGAAGTCCAGCGAGCCCGACGCGCGCGGCCGTTACGGCGAGTTCGGCGGCCGCTACGTACCCGAGACCCTGGTCGCGGCGCTCGACCGGCTCCAGGCCGGCGTCGACCGGCACCTGCCGAGCGAGGACTTCCAGAGCGAGTATCGCCGCGAACTCGCCACCTGGGTCGGGCGTCCGACCGCGCTCACCCGGGCGCATGCCCTCAGCCGGCGCTGGGGCGCCGAGGTGTGGTTGAAGCGCGAGGACCTCGCGCACACCGGTGCCCACAAGATCAACAACGCGATCGGCCAGACGCTGCTCGCCAAGAGGCTCGGCGCCAGGCGCATCATTGCCGAGACCGGCGCGGGCCAGCACGGCGTGGCGAGCGCCGCCGCCGCGGCCCGGCTCGGTCTGCCGTGCACCGTGTACATGGGCGCGGTCGACGTCGAGCGCCAGGCGCCGAACGTCGGGCGCATGAAGCTCATGGGCGCCACGGTCGTGCCGGTGACGAGCGGCGACGCGACGCTGCGCGCGGCGATCGACGAGGCCTTGCGCGACTGGGTCTCCGATCCGGAGGGAACGTATTATTCGCTCGGCTCGGCGGTGGGTCCGCATCCCTACCCCTACCTCGTGCGCGAACTGCAGTCGGTGATCGGCCGCGAGGCGCGCCGCCAGATGCTCGATCTCGCCGGCGGATTGCCGGACGTCGCGGTCGCCTGCGTCGGCGGCGGTTCGAATGCGATCGGCCTGTTCCACCCGTTTCTCGCCGACGCCACGGTCAGGCTGCTCGGCATCGAGGCGGGCGGCCGCGGCCCGGGACTCGGCGACAACGCGGCCTCGCTCACCTTCGGTACGCCGGGGGTGCTGCAAGGAAGCTACACGCTCATCCTGCAGGATGAACACGGCCAGGTCCGCGAGACGCACTCGGTCTCCGCGGGGCTCGACTACTCGGGCGTCGGACCCGAGCATGCCCACCTGATGCGCAGCGGTCGCGTCGCTTACCAGGCGGCCACGGACGAGGAGGCGCTCGACGCGCTCAGCGAGTGCGCGCGCCACGAGGGCATCCTGATCGCGATCGAGACCGCGCACGCCTTCGCCGGAGCGCGCCGATTCGCGACCGCGCATCCGGGATCGAGAATCCTGATCGGTTGCTCCGGGCGCGGCGACAAGGACATGCCGATCCTGCAACGCACCGTGCTCGAGGGGCTGACATGAGCGCTCTGCCGCGCGAGACGATCACCGCGGCGATCCGCGCCGCGGGCCGGGAAGGGCGGCCCGCGCTGGTCGGTTTCCTGACCGCGGGATTTCCACGGCGCGAGCGCTTTCGCGAGGATCTGGCGGCCGTCGCCGCCTGCGCCGACGTGGTCGAGGTCGGCGTGCCGTTCACCGATCCGATGGCCGATGGCACGACGATCCAGCGGGCGAGCTTCCAGGCGCTCGCGAACGGCGTCACCTTGCCATGGATCCTCGAGGAGATCGCCGCCACGGCACGCGGCGCAACGCCCGTGCTGCTGATGAGCTACCTGAATCCGCTGCTCGCCTATGGGCTGTCGCGACTGCCGCGCGATGCGGCCGCGGCCGGCGTCGCCGGCTTCATCGTGCCCGATCTGCCGTTCGAGGAGAGCGCCGAGATCGCCGCGGCGCTCGATGCACAGGGCCTCGCGCTCGTCCAGATGGTCACTCCTGTGACCCCGGCGGAGCGTCTCGCGCGGCTCGGCGCGGCCGCGCAGGGTTTCGTCTACGCGGTCACGATGACCGGCACGACCGGCAAGGCCGCTGCGGTTCCGGACGACGTGCTCGCCTACATGGACCGGGTGCGGGCGGCCTCGCGGGTGCCGGTCTGCGCCGGCTTCGGCATTCGCTCGCGCGAACAGGTGGCGCGTTTCGCGGGACACGTCGACGGCGTCGTCGTAGGCTCGGCGCTGGTCGAAGTGCTGGAGCGCGGCGAGGACCCGCGCGCTTTCCTCGCCGCGTTGCGCTGAGGCGGGCCCGCTGTCGTGCGATTGAGCGCTGTCGCTACTGATCCGCATCGACGTCGATAGAGGGCCTCGTTCAATGAAGCGCGTCTACCGCGCGGCGACCCTGATGCAGGCGGCGCATGCGCGCAATCTGCTGCTCGCGGCCGGCATCGACAGCGAGCTGCGCAATCAGTATCTCGCCGGTGCGGCCGGCGATCTGCCGATGTTCGAGACATGGCCGCAGGTACTGGTCGAGGATGGCGACGAGGCCCGTGCCCTCGCGGTGCTCGCCCGGGCCGAGCGGCCGGCCGAGGGACCCACGTGGACCTGCGAGCGTTGCGGCGAGCAGCTCGAGCCGCAGTTCACGAGCTGCTGGCGCTGCGCCGAAGCCGACCCCGACGAGCGTCGCTGAGCGCCGTGCCGCGCGGCGCGCCTCGGCGCCGCTCTGGTCATGGGCGAGGGGGGTCAGTCGCGGTCGCGGTCGCGGCCGTCAGCCGCCGGCAGCCGGGTGGCTGCGCGTCCAGCGCAGCCGCAGCCCGAGCGCTGCGGCTGCGGCAAGCTGTACCCAGCCGACCACCGGGTGGGGCGCGCCG
>JAGWPY010000036.1 GCA_028870275.1 Gammaproteobacteria bacterium
ATCCGTTCAACGGCGGCACGACCAATTCGGCGTCCACCCGCAACAACATTCCGTTGACGCTGAACGACGTCAGCAGCGTGCACATCTACCGCGGCATCAACGACCCCGCGGTGACCTCGTACAACTCGCTCGGCGGCACGGTCGCATTCGCACCCCGGGATCCGTCGGCGACGCCGAGCGCGACCGCGAGCTTCGGCGGCGGGAGCTTCCATACCGCCTACTACTCGGTGACCGGGGAAACCGGCGACCTCGGCGGCGTCCGCAGCATGCTCAGCCTGAACCACAACAGCAGCGACGGATGGCAGGCCAACTCCGGTAACCGCAACACCAATCTCTACTACGGCGGCGTCCTGCCCTACGGCGAGGAGCACGCCGGGGAGTTCTACGCCTACGCGGTCTACAACACCAATCGCGGCTTCACTCCGCACTCGATACCGCTGCCGCTGATCCAGCAATACGGCTACGGCTACGGCTGGCCGCTCGACTGGACCAACAGCTATAACGTCGATCACGGCGGAACCTACATTCTCGGCAACCGCATGCATCTGAACGACTGGCTCTCCTACAACGTCCGCGTATACGCGCGCACGGTCGACTACAACCGCGTCTCGTACACCAACCCGGCCGACATCCAGAGCGCGACCCAGCCCTACGCTCTGCCAAACACCCCCGGAGACTATTCGTTCTGGCTGCCAAATCCGAGCTACGACCCGGCGGCGGCCTTCGGCAGCAATCTCGCCGGCAACGCCTACCACACCTACCTCTACGTGACGCACCAGTACGGCGCGATGCCTCACTTCACGCTGGACCTGCCCGATCAGGTGGTGAAATTCGGCGGCGACTACTCGCATACCACGCTGCATTCGGCCGAGTTCTGGTACGGCGCCAATCCGATGCCGCTGACCACCGGCTACAACAATGCCTGGGACGAGCATGACGGGCGGAGCCAGGGTTCGGCTTTCGCGCAGGATACGATCGCGCTGCTCGACGGCCGCCTGCACGTCACTCCGGGCGTCAAGTACATGTTCGCGCGCACTTCGGACTTCGACAACGTCGGCTTCTTCTACCCGATCAGCGGCAGCGTGTCCGATCGCGAGAACTACACCTCGCCGACCATCGGTGCGAACTGGCAGCCGGTGAAGCACTGGAGCCTGTATGCCGCCTGGGGCGAGACCGCGAAGTTCCCGGGGATCGCCGCCTACTACAACAGCGTCGCTCCTTCGGGCAGCTCCGTGGTGGTGCCGCTGCACGTGAAGCCGGAATATGTGCGCGACATCGAGGTCGGTGCGCGCTTCTCCGCTCAGGGCCTCGCGCTCGCGTTGAACGCCTACCGCGAGAACTTCTCGAACACCTTCGTCAGCAGCACCGATCCGACCACCGGTCTGTCGACGACCTCGAACGGCGGCAGCTCCCGCTACGAAGGGCTCGAGCTCGACCTTCAGGACACGTTCAAGACGTCGGTCGGTGCGTTCAGCGTGTTCGGCAACGTCGCAGAGAACAAGGCTTACTTCACCTCGGCATTCACGGTAGCCAATTCGGCGGGCACGGCTGCGATCGCCGGACAGCAGGTGGTCGCGGGCCAGCCGCTCGCGGGAGTGCCGAAGTACCTCGCCAATCTCGGTCTCGGCTGGAAATGGACGACCTGGCGCGCCGACATCAGCGAGCACTACGCCGGCTCGCAGTACGTGAACGAGTACAACGCCGGCGTGCCCGGCGCCGAGACCATTCCGAGCTATGCGGTCATGAACCTGACGCTGCGCGACGAGTTCCCCCTGCACTTTCATGGCCTGAAGGACGTGAAGCTCGCGCTGCATCTTGACAACGTGCTCGACCGGCACTATTACACGTTCGGCTACGGGGACACGACGTTCGCCGGCACGTCGGGCACGTCCGGCACGCCGTTCGTGCGGGCGATCTACGAGGAGCCGTTCGCGGTGTTCGGCAACGTCGCGTTCGATTTCTGACCAAATCCGAGCCATCGCCGGGCCGCGCGGGGACGACTCGAACGAACACCAGGATGTCCATGCAGAACGGCCCGGCGTCTAGCGCGCGCATGCGCGCGATCCGCATCGAGGATTACGGAGGACCCGAGGTGCTGCGGCGGGTCGAGATGGCGATTCCCGAGCCGGGCCCCGGCGAAGTGCTGGTGCGGGTCGCTTGCGCCGGCGTGAACTTCATGGACGTGCATACTCGCCAGGGCAAGTATCGCGAATCGCGCACCTACGCGGTACGTGCGCCCTGCACCCTCGGCATGGAAGGCGCGGGCGAAATCGTCCGGGTCGGCCCCAGAGTCGACGGCCTGCGCCTTGGCGAGCGCGTCGCCTGGTGCATCTCCTGGGGCGCGTACGCCGACTATGCCGTCGTTCCGCAAGGTCGCCTCGCGCGCGTCCCGCGCGAGATCCCCGACGACCTCGCCGCCGCGGTGATCTTTCAGGGATCCACCGCCCAGTACCTGGTGGACGACGTCGCCCATCTGCGTCCCGGCGACACCTGTCTGGTGCACGCGGCCGCCGGCGGCATCGGTCAGATCCTGGTGCAGCTCGCCAAGGGCCGCGGCGTCACCGTGTATGCGACCGCGAGCAGCGAGGACAAGGCGGACATCGCCCGCCGCGCCGGCGCCGACCTCGCCCTGCCTTACGCCGATGGAGGCTTCGCCGACCGCATTCGCGAGGCGACCCAGGGGCGAGGCGTGGACGTGGTGTTCGATGCGGTCGGCCGCAGCACGCTGCGCGACAGCTTTCGCTGCACACGCACGCGTGGCCTCGTGGTGAACTACGGATCGGTATCCGGATCGATCGCCGATCTCGACCCCTACGAGCTCGGCGAGGCGGGATCCCTGTTCCTCACCCGCCCGCGGCTCGCCGACTATCTCGCCGACAGCGCGACCGTGCAGCGGCGCGCCGACGAGATCTTCGGCCGGCTGCTCGACGGCAGCCTGCGCGTGGCCGTCGCCCGACACTACGGATTCGACGAGATCGAGCAGGCCCACGCGGCGCTCGAGGAACGCCGTCAGCTCGGCAAATCGGTGCTGATCGTCGCCTGAGCTTCGCCTGCGTCGGCCTGCCTCTCGCGGGCCGAACGCAACAACGCCACAGCCGCATAGGTGATCACCGCGGTGACCGCCCAGCGCATCGCCGTCAGGTGATCGCCGAGCATTCTGACGAGCGGAAACGCCGCGACGGTGCCGACGATCCCGCCGAGCGTGAGTCCGACCGCCACCGCCGGCGAGAACCGTCCGGTGCGCAGGAAGCGCAGGCTCGCCACCGGAATCAGCATACCGTCGCTCGCCATCATGATCGGATAGGCGGCGATCGGATGCATGCCGAGAAAGGACAGGAGTGCCATCGACGGGGCGTAGTTGCCGATGCCGACGCTCATGAGCGCGCCGAGCACGAAATTGGCGGTCACCGCGACCGCGAAACGCCATCCCGCGAGGCTCATCGCGGTACCGGAAGGCGGAATGATGCCGAGATTGGTCATCGTGAAGAAGCCGGCCGCGATCAGCAGCGCAATGCCCATCAGCAGCTGGATCGGCCGACGCGGCAGGCGGCTGACGATGCCCGCGCCGATCCAGGCACCGACGGCCGCGCTCGCGACCATGGCGAGCAGCAGCAGCGGCTCGACCCGCACCGCCGTCACGAACAGCACCGAGCTCAGCAGGGTGTTGAGCGCGTTGCCGACGTTCAGCGTACCCGGGATCAGTTCGTCGGCTGGATGCCCGCGCAGCTTGAACGCCGCGGTGATCTGCGCGTAGTTTCCGATGCCGAGCGTGTCCAGAAAACAGGTCACGCAGCCGATCAGCAGGTCGCCGACGCCCGGGCGCACGGGCCACTGGTGACGCCGGGTCGCCGCGACCCAGCTGATGATCACCGCGATTTCGACGATCGCGAGCCCGGCATAGACGAGCAACAGCGCTGCGGACATGGGTTCCCCTGTTCCTGGGGTTCCACGCTACCACAGTTGCGGCGGGTCAGCGCGCGGGCGCCTCGAGCCTCAAGCGACCGTGCACCGGCGCGAGGCCGATACCGGCGGCATTGCCTTCGTCGGTGTCGAGATGCAGCTCGAGCCGGTAGTCCGGCGAGACCCGCACCACGACCGACTCGAAATCGATGTCCCGGCCCGCGCCACGCACCGAGATGGTGACCTTCTGCTGATCGCGCAATCCGAGCGCGGCCGCATCGGCCTGACTGGTGTGCAGGTGTCGCAGCGAACAGATCACGCCGCGATCGAGGCGCACGCATCCGGCGGGTCCCTCGAGCGCGACCCCGGGCGTGCCGGCGAGATCCCCGGACTCGCGCAGCGGGGCGTCGAGGCCGATCGCCAGCTCGTCCGAGCGCGACAGCTCGACCTGGTCGGCCTTGCGCTCGGGACCGACGACCCGCACATGTTCGAGCCTTCCCTTCGGTCCGACCACCGTGACCGTCTCCTCGGCCGCGTACTGTCCCGGCTGGCCCAGCATCGCATGCACGCGCAAGCGGTGGCCCGCGCCGAACAGGCGCTCGATGCTCTCCGGACAGAGGTGCACGTGACGCGCCGAGACCGCGACCGGGATGCGTACCTCGAGCGCCGCGCGACTCATGAGGCGTCGCTCGTGCTCTTCGTGAGGCGGCCGCCGTCCTCGCGCCGGCGCTCGCAGTCGAGGATCCGCCGCGTGGTCGATACGATCGTATCCGGATTCAGGCTGATCGAGTCGATGCCGAGTCCGACCAGGAATTCGGCGACCTCGGGAAAGTCCGAGGGTGCCTGACCGCAGATGCCGCTGTGCCGCCCATTGCGCCGCGCCCCCTCGACCGCGAGCGCGAGCATGCGCTCGACTCCGGGATCGCGCTCGTCGAAGTCGAATTCGACCAGCGCCGAATCGCGGTCGACACCGAGCGTGAGCTGGGTGAGGTCGTTGGAGCCGATCGAGAATCCGTCGAAATATCGCGCGAACTCGTCGATCTGGATCACGTTGTTGGGGATCTCGCACATCATGTAGATCTCGAGGCCGTCGCGTCCGCGCGAGAGGCCCAGCCGACGCAAGGTGTCGATCGTGCGCTCGGCCTCGACCACGCGGCGGCAGAACGGCACCATGATCTTCAGGTTGTCGAGACCGATGAACTCGCGCACGCGCTTGACCGCCGCGACCTCGAGCGCAAACCCCTCGGCGTAGGCCGGATGCGAATAGCGCGCGGCGCCGCGGAACCCGAGCATCGGATTCTCCTCGACCGGCTCGAATGCGCGCCCGCCGACGAGGCGGGCGTATTCGTTGCTCTTGAAGTCCGACATCCTCAGGATCACGGGCTTCGGATGGAACGCCGCCGCGAGCATCGCGACGCCTTCGGCGAGCCTCTGCACGAAATAGTCGGCCGGATGGGCGTAGCCCCGCGTCATCGCCTCGATCTCGGCCCGCTCGGAACGGTCGACGATGCGCTCCGGATGGAGCAGCGCCATCGGGTGCGCTTTCACGTATTCCGTGATCACGAATTCCATGCGGGCGAGGCCGACGCCGTCGTTCGGCAGAAAGCTCGTCTGGAACGCGACGTCCGGATTGCCGAGGATCAGCATCACCTTGGTCTTCGGCCGCTCCAGGGTACCGACGTCGAGGTGCTCGATCTCGAACGGGATCGCGCCGTCGTAGACCTGACCGACTTCACCGCTCGAACAGACCGTGGTCACGGTCTCTCCGCTGTGCAGCACCCCGGTCGCGTTGCCGGTGCCGACCACGGCCGGAATGCCGAGCTCGCGCGCGACGATCGCCGCGTGGCAGGTCCGTCCGCCGCGGTCGGTGACGATCGCGGCCGCCCGCTTCATGATCGGCTCCCAGTCCGGCGTGGTGTTCTCGGTGACGAGGACTTCACCCGGACGGAAGCCGCCCGCTTCGCGCACGTCGCGAACGACGCGCGCGACGCCGCTGCCGATCCGCGTGCCGACCGCGCGGCCACGCAGCCGCACCCGCCCCGATCCCCGCAGCCGGTACTCGTCGATCAGCTGCGGGTTGCGGCGCGAGGCGACCGTCTCCGGCCGCGCCTGAACCAGATAGATCTCGCCGTCGACGCCGTCCTTGGCCCACTCCATGTCCATCGCGACGGGCCGGCCCGCCCGCTCGCTGAAATGCGCTTCGACCTTGAGCGCGTAGTCGGCGAGCCTCATGACGTCCTCGTCCGCGATGCAGAAACGGCCACGTTCCTCGGCGGTGGTCTCCAGGTTGTGGGTCGTGTTCTGGGCCGCGTCGGCGGCGAACACCATTTTAAGCTTCTTGCTGCCGAGCTCGCGGCGCAGAACCGCGCGATGCCCGCGCGCGAACGTCGGCTTGAACACCAGGAAGTCGTCCGGGTCGACCGCGCCCTGCACGATGTTCTCGCCGAGACCGTAGCTCGCGCTGATCAGCACCACGTCGCGAAACCCGCTCTCGGTGTCCAGCGTGAACATGATCCCGCTGGCGGCCAGGTCCGAGCGGACCATCTTCTCGACGCCGATGGACAGCGCCACGGAGAAATGGTCGAACCGCTGATCGAGCCGATAATGCACCGCGCGGTCGGTGAACAGGCTCGCGAAGCAGCGACGGCAGGCCTTGATGAGCGCCGCCTCGCCACGCACGTTCAGAAAACTGTCCTGCTGTCCGGCGAAGCTCGCATTGGGAAGATCCTCGGCGGTCGCGGAACTGCGCACCGCGAGTCTCAGGTCCTCCCCGTACTCGGCACGCAGGGCGGCATAGCCCTCGAGGATCTGCCGCTCGAGATCCGCCGGAAAGGGCGCAAGCTGGACGATCTCGCGGGCGCGGCGCGCGCGCCGCGCGAGATCGTCGAGATCGTCGGGCCGCAGGCCATCGAGCGCTTCCTGCAGCGCCGGCAGGGCGTTCGCGCTGCGCAACAGGTCGCGATAGGCATCCGCGGTGATCGCGAACCCGTCGGGACTGCGCACACCCTGCCTCGCGAGCGTACCGTAGAGCTCCCCCAGGGCAGCGTTCTTGCCGCCGACCAGACCCAGGTCGCCGATCCGGATCTCGTCGAAACGACGCAGATAGCGCGGCGGGGCGTTCATCCCGGCGGCTCGCTCGATGCAGCCTGGCGCTCTACGGCGGCGGCGGTGAATCCGCGGGCGGCGCCGGCGGTGCCGGCGGCGGTCCCATCATGCGCCGTCCACCCATGGGCATCCGTCCCTGCATCATCCGGCAGCCGCCATAGCCCAGGCTCGCGCGGCAGCTCTTGCGCATCTCGCTCCGACAATCCTCGAACGAACGGTCGGATCGCAGGCAGGCGGCCATCTGTTCATGGATCTGCGCCATCTTCTCGCGCATTTCGTGGTTCGGTGCCGCGGGTGGCGGCGCCGCCAGGACCGTTGCGGCCGCGCCTAACATCAGGCCGAGCGCCGCCGTCCTGGCGATTCTCGTCATTGTCGATTTCATGGACGTCCTCCTCGAATGAATGTCGATCAGCCCTTGCCCCCGCGGTCGTGCACCAGAAGCACCGGCGCGGTGACCCCGCGCACGACCAGCTCGGCGTCGCTGCCGAGCGCCAGACGCCGCACGCCGCGACGCCCGTGGGTCCCCATCACGATCAGGTCGGCCGGCCATTCCTTGGCCTGCTCTATGACGAAATTTGCGGCGCCTCCGCCGATCGACTCGATGAGCACACCCTCGGGCTCGAGTCCCTCGCCGCGCACGCGCGCCTCGGCCTCGCTCAGAATCTTCTGGCCGTCGGCGCGCATCGAATCGATCACGGTGTTCGCGTAGAGACCCGAGCCGAACGCATAGTCGACGATCATCTCGTTGACGATGTGAACGATGCGGATCTTGCCGCCGAGCGCCTTGGCGATCTTGATCGCCTCGGTGAGGCCGGCGTTCGAGGTCGCACTACCGTCGATCGGAACCAGGATCTGTCGGTACATCGGCGTCTTCCTCCCACCGCCCCGGTGAATGGCTCCATTGAACCACCTTGGGGCGATGCCCGGCCTCTGGATTTTCCAGCGCCGGACTGCGGCAATCGCGTAAGGTGTCGGCGAAGATCGCGGCGGGGGCCTCAGCGCGCCGCGGCGAGCAGAGCGGTGTGCAACGCAAGAGTCCAGGCGAGCACGAGCGCCCCGATCGCGATCGCGCCGGCCGCGAGCTGCGCGCCGCGGCGCCGGCTGCCCGTAAAGCGCGCCCTCGCGAACGCCGCGCCACAGGCGAGTCCGGCGAGAAAGCCGAACAGGTGGCCCAGAAGATCGACGTGCGCCTTGCCGGTGCCGAGCAGCGCCAGCAGGCCGAGGCCCGCCGCCAGCGGTCCGGCGCGATAGAGCCAGCGCTCACGCGGTCCGCCGCGCAGCCGCCACGCATAGCCGGTCAGCAGCCCCAGGGCGGCGAACACGGCGGTCGATGCGCCCGCGGCGCGATAGTAAGGTGGAGCGATCGCGAGCTCCAGCAGGTTGGCGATCGTCGCAGCCAGGAGGATGCTGAGCCAGGCGATACCGGCGCCGAACAGACGGCTCGCGAGCACGCCCGCGCCGATCCCGAACAGCAGGTTGCCGTACAGGTGCTCCGGGCTGAGATGCAGCGTGAGCGCGGTCAGGGCTCGCCACCACTGGCTAAGACCATGTGCGGGGTCGATCGCGCCCGCGTCGAGCCAGTCGACGCCGAACAGGTCGATGCCGGCGCAGTAGGCGATCGCGATCAACAGCGCGCCGTAGGCGACCGCGCCGAGACCGGCATGCGGGTGCACGCGATGGGTCACGGGTTCGGGGGCCCTGCGGCGCTCGGCCGCGTAACGCGCCAGCTCCTCGCGCACGGCCGCTGCCTGGGACTGCGGCACCCACAGCTCGCAAGGCGCGAGGTCCTCGATCAGGCGATATGGGAGCGCGGCCGCCTCGAGCACCAGGGCGAACTCGCGGCAGGAGGCCCGGGGTCCACGATAGATGCCGACCCATGGCCAGGCGTCCTCGGGCTCGCCAGCGGCGTCCTTGGAGGGATCGGTCGGAAACACTGCGCGCACACTCCGCTCGAGAGCCTCTCGCACGGGCCCCCGCGTACCGGTATGGGGCCGGGCCGCGCCGAAATCAACCGAGCGGCGAACGCGCGCTCAACAATCGATAGATGTTCATCACCTTGGGCACGTAGGCCTGGGTCTCCTCGTACGGAGGCACGTGCCAGCCGTTGCGCTCGACCGCGTCCTCGCCCGCGTCGTAGGCCGCCAGCGCGAGCCGCAAGTTCTGGCCGAACCGGTCGAGAAGATAGCGCAGGTAATGCGCGCCCGCGTGCACGTTCTGGCGTGGATCGAACGGATCGATCGCACCGAAGCGCAATGCCGTGCGCGGCATGAGCTGCATGAGGCCGATCGCGCCCTTGCTCGAAACCGCCTGCGAGTTGAAGCCCGACTCGACCACGATCACCGCCCGCAGCAACGCCGGCTCCACCGAGGCGGAGGCCGCCGCACGCTCGATCACGGGGTCATAGCGGGACGCACGCGCGAGCAGCGCCGGATCGTAGGCCGCGCCGCTCTCCGTGCGTCCGCTCAGGTGCAGGTGGAAGACCCGGTAGCGCCGGTCGTCGGGCAGGTCGGTGAAGTGACGCACCCCCGCCGCATCGACGTACGAGTAGATGCGCGTATGGGCGCAGGCCGGACCCGCGGCCAGCAGCAGGGCCGCGATCGCGATCGCGCCCGGACGCCTCGAGGATTGGCGGAATGCGGCCATCGTCGCAGCCTACCCGGCATCGGATGCCGCGGCTGCGACCTCCGTCAAGGATCGCGCGGCTCGAGCGGCTCGATCAGCCCCGGATCGTCGTTGCGCGGCGAGTTCACGCGGGTGCCGACCGCCGTCGCACTCATCAGCGGCGCCGGGTAGGCGCGAAGCAGCGCCCGCGCCTGATCGGGGCTGGCGCCGAGCCAGGCGTCCCGGTCCGCGCGCGCAAGGATCGCCGGCATGCGCGCCTTCACGTTGTGCACCTCGGCGAGCAGAGCGTTCGCTTCGAGCGTGATGATCGTGAACGACTCGATCGCGACGCCGTCCGGCGCGACCGAGCGGTCCCAGAGCCCGGCGAAACCGAACGGCGACTGATCCAGTACGCGCAGATAGTAGGGCTGTTTCGAGCCGTCCTCGTTCAAATGCCATTCGTAGAATCCGAGAGCCGGCACGATGCAGCGCTGGGCGCGTCGCCACGGCCCCCGGTAGCTCGCGCTGCTCTCGATCGACTCGGCCCGCGCATTGATCGTGCTGTAGCGGCCCGGCTGGCCATGCGCGAAGAACGGCACCAGACCGAACCGCAGCGCATCGAGCCTCACGACGCCGTCGATGCGTCGCAGGACCGGGGCGTTCTGCGTCGGTGCGACGTTGTAGCGGGCCGCGAAGTGACCGCCCTCGCGCGTGAGCGCGAACTCGCGCTCGATCGCCGCGTCGTCGGGGCTCACGTAGCGGCCGCACATCGCCTAGCGTCCGAGGAAATCGCTCACCCGGCCGTGCCAGATCGCCGCCTTCACGGCGAGCGGCCAGAGCGGGTGCAGAGGGATGGACTTCGGGTTCGTGACCGGCATCGCGAGGTCGGCGCGCGGATCGAGCGCGCGTCGCGCGAGCTCCGCGCCCATCGCGGTGGCGAGCGCGACACCGCGGCCGTTGTAGCCGAGGAAGGCGATCAGGCCGGGAGCGAGCTCGTGCAGGTGTGGATAGTGATCCGGGGTCATCGCCAATCTTCCTCCCCAGCCGTGGGTCCAGGCGACCCGCGAGAGCGCCGGCCAGAGCCGTCTCGCGTACTCGCGAATCTGCGGTATCGCTGCCGCATCGGCGATCTCCCGCATCGGCCCGCGGCCGCCGATCACCAGTCGATTGGCACGATCCAGGCGGTAGTACACCGTCACACGACCCGTCTCGTAGAGCACGTTGCGCCCGGGGAGGATTCGCGCCGCGATCGCCTCGTCGAGCGGTGCGGTCGCAGCCACGGAGCCGAACAGCGGCACGATCGAACGGCGCAGGTCCGGCGCGAGCGCGTCGGTATAGCCGTTGGTGGCGAGTACCACGCTCTTGGCGGTCACGGATCCGCGCGCGGCGCGGGCGCGCCAGGCGCCGCCCCCGGCAGGCTCGAGCGAGAGCACGCGCGAGTCCCCGTGGACCGCGGCGCCGGCGCCGAGCGCGACGCGGGCGATCTCCCGCGCGAGCGACAGGGGATTGAGGTCGCCGCCGCGCCGGTCGAGCATCGCTCCGGCATAGCGTTCGCAGCCGGTGACGGCGGCGACCGCCTCGCGATCGAGGTACTCGACCGGGGCGCCGCGGGCGATCCACTGCTCGGCCGTGCGGCGGACCGCCTCGAGCTGGCGCGGATGCACCGCGGCGCGCACGGTACCGTTGCGCCGGGCCTCGCAACGCAGGCCCAGCCGCTCGATCAGGGAGAACACGTAACCCGGCGCCTCGCCGGCGAAGGCGTTCATGCGCCGGCCACGCTCGGGACCGAAGTGCCGCTCGACCTCGTCGGGGTCGCATTTGAGACCGGGATTGACCTGGCCACCATTGCGGCCGGAGGCGCCGAAACCCGGCGCTTCCGCGTCCAGAACGGTAACCGCGGCGCCGCGCTCGACGAGATGCCAGGCGGTCGACAGGCCGGTGAGGCCCGCGCCGACCACCAGCACGTCACAGCGCCGTTCGCCCTCGAGCGGCGGCGTCTCGGGTGCCGCGACGGCGGTCTCGCGATAGAGAATGCCCATAGGAGGGCGCCGCGCGCTCAAGTGGCGCGCGGCGCCCGATCTCGCTCCCGGCGCCCGCCCGGCGCGCCCTTTGGATCAGAAGCTCTGGCCGAACTTCACTCCGACCGTGCGCGGCTGGTTCGGCACGTTGTAGATCGCCACGCTGCCGCAGGTCGCCACGTCGCACTCCGAGTAGCGATCCAGCACCGCACGCTTGTCGAACGCGTTGTTCACATAGAGCTCGGCATGCCAGCTGTCCTTGGCGACACCGAACGCGAAGTCGGCGAGCGTATAGGACGGCTCCTGGCCGAGGAGGTTGCGCGCGAGCAGCCGCAGGTCCGCCCAGCGCGGACCAACGTAGACCGCCGAGCCCTGCAGGTGGGCATCGAGGCTGCCGATCGGGAAGGTATAGCGCGCGGTCAGATTACCCTTGAACTTCGGCGTGACCGGCAGTTGCTCGCCGCTCGGCGCGTACTGTTCGTTGCTCACGTCGCAAAGCGTCGTCGGCTTGGCCTTCGAACAGTACTCCTGCGTGAGCTTCGCATCGAGATACGAGAAGCCACCGGACAGCGTGAGCTGCTCGGTCGCGCGGAACTCCGCGTCGGTCTCGATGCCCTTGATCTGGGCCTGGCCCGCGTTCGCGATGATCGTGAGCGCGTTCGGTCCGAGGTAGGAGAACTGGAAGTCCTTCCACTTGTCCCAGAAGATCGCGCCGTTCCAGCGCAGCCGGTTGTCGTCCCACTGCGTCTTCCAACCGACCTCGTAGTTGGTGAGATAGTCCGGCTTGTACGGCGGCAGCGAGCCACCGCCGTTGCGGTTCACGCCGCCCGGCCGGAAGCCCTTCGAGAAAGTCGCATAGACCATCTTCTCGGGCGCGATCTTGTAGGTCAGGTTCACCTTCGGCGTCATGCCGGAGCCGGTCGACCGGCCGTTCAGGTCCTCGCAGGGCGCATCGTTCCAGGGGACGTTCGGGTTGAAACAGGTCGCCACGCCTTCGTGCGAGCTGTAATTGGCGCTGAAGCCGTAGAAGCCCTGCAAGGTGTTGTCATAGGTGTAATAGCGAGCACCCAGCGTGCCGGTGAGTTTCGGCGTGATGTCATAGGAGAATTCGGCGAAGGCCGCCTGATCCCGGTCGACGCGCTGCTGATCGGTGAGCCAGATCGAACCGGGCCAGCCCGGCACCGAAATGTCATAGCTGCCGGTCGAGGCGAGCGGATCGCCGTTGTTGACCAGATAGTCCTGCAGGATGTTGTGGACCTGGCGCTCCATGAACAGGCCCGCGGTCAAGCGCGCCCGGTTCTCCTTCGGCGTCGAGATCCGCAGCTCGTTGCTGGTCTTGGTGTAGTGGTCGCGGCCGATGATCTGTTGGGCCGGGTTGATCGGGTTGCCGGCGTTGTCGCGGAAATACGTGCCGTAACCGTTGAACCCGTAGTACACGTCGTAAGCCAGGGTGTAGTCGGTATAGTCCGACAACTCATGCGTGTTGCGCGTGAGGTAGGCGCCCGCGTAAGTGATGTCGAAGTCGTTCAACCGGCCTTCGACCGTGAGCGCCGACTGCACCCAGGAATCGTGCACCGTGTCCGGCAGGAAGTGCGCGATCTGCAGGTCGCCGAGCTGCGGGTTGTAGGCGAAATTGCCGTTGGTGGTCTGCGTTTGGCCCATCACGGTCGGCGTGACCGTCCAGGTGTCGTTCAGCTCGACGCGCAGAGCGGCGCGCCCGCCGCGGGTCTCGACGTCGTTGTAGTGGTTGCGGACCTGCGCCGCGTTGTCGAACGGAATCGTCGTGCCGTTCGGTCCGGGGAACTGGATGACGCTGTGGACGTTGTCGATGTAGCCCGCGTCCTTCTCGTCCCAGCCGACCAGGCGCACCGCGGCATTGGCGGCGAGCGGCAGGTTCACGTAGCCCTCGCCCGTGTAGCCGACGCCGCCATGCGAGACCGAGTTGACGTCGAGGTCGTAGCCGGCCGCGAACTTCTTCGCGTCGGGCTTGTTGGTGATGATGCGGATCGTGCCGGCCTCGGAGCTTGCCCCGTAGAGCGTGCCCTGCGGACCCGAGAGCGATTCGACCCGGGCGATGTCATAGATGTGGACGTTCAGGTTGCCGTCGATGGTCGTGACCGGCTGTTCGTCCAAGTACATACCCACCGAGGGGAGCGATCCCGAGTGATTGCCGTCGCCGCCGCTCGCCACGCCGCGCATGTAGGTGTGTTCGAACGAGGGACCCGCGCTCTGGAAGGACACACTGGGCAGGTACTTCACGTAGTCGTCGAAATTCGAGACATGCAGCCGTTCGAGCTGACGCGTGTCGATCGCCTGCAGGCTGATCGGCACGTTCTGCATGTTTTCGGTGCGCTTCTGCGCGGTGACGACGATCTCCTGGAGGGCGCCCACCGCGTTGCCGGCATCCGCCGCATAAGTCGCCTGCATGCACGCGAGTAGCGCCGAGGCGACAGGCACTGAAAGCCGCGCGACGCTTCCGGAGCGAGCGCCGCGCTTGATGGTATTACGCTGATTCTTATGGAGTTTTCGGTTCCGGCTACGCGTCATTTGGCAGTTACCTCGAGGCCTGTTCATATTCCTGAAAAACGAGTATGCCACACAATTCAGGGGCCGCGCGCCGTGCCGATGGGCGCCATCGGGGCTGCGGCGGCGAAGTCCGGCACCGCCGGGTAAGCCGTCAGTACGGACCCCAGGGCATCCCTGAGCGGCCCGAGCCAGGGCTCGAAATGCCGCCAGTGGTCCAGGCCCTCGCGGAAGATCGGCCGCCGCACCTGCTGGGCGCTCGCCGTGCGCACCGCCCGCTCGTTCTCGTAGAAGCGCAGGCAGGCGGGCTCGAACTCAAGTCCACAGTACTCGAGCAGGCGGCGCACCTCGCTCTCGGTGTGATCGACCATCGCCTCGTGGAACACACGGTGCACGCGCCCCGGCAGCACTCGATCGAAATGCGCCATGAGCTCCACGTAGTCACGGTAATAACGCCCGAGCTCCTCGAGGTCGTAGGTGAAGTGCTGGCCGAGCGCGAAATGCTGCTTGAAGCAGGAGAAACCGCAAGCGAGCGGATGGCGGCGCGCGTCGATGATCTTCGCCCGCGGCAGGATCAGCTGGATCAGGCCGACGTGCATGAAGTTGTTCGGCAGCTTGTCGATGAACAGCGGCGTGCCGCGCTTGCGCTGGATGCGGGTCTGCTGCAGATAGCGCTCGCCGAGTTCGCGGCAGCGCGCCGCGTCGAGCGCGGCGAGCGCCTCCGGATAGCCGCCGCCCGGACGATCGGCGCGCCGCCCGTAGAACTCCTTGGCGATCGCCGGCAGGTCCGGCAGCTCCATGGTCCCCTCGACCATCGAGTGGCTCGCGAGGATCTGTTCCACGAGCGTCGAGCCGGCGCGTGGCAATCCGACGATGAAGATCGGATCGGGCGCTTCGCTCCCGTGCCCCTGCCGCTCGGCGAAGAACGCCTCGGTCATCATGGCCTTCGAACGCGCCACCAGCGAGCCGAGTTCGTCGGCCGAGTAGGCGATGCCCGCGCGGCGCAGGCGATTGCCCTCGCGGTAGTGCGCGAACGCGGCGGCGTATTCACCCTCGTCCTCGAGCGCCTTGCCGAGCGCGAATCGCAGGTGGAACCGGTCGTCCTCGCCGAGCCCCTCGCGATCGAGCTCGGCGCGCATGGTGTCGATCTCCGCCGGCGAGAAGCGGAAGGTCTTGAGGTTCGCGAGGCTCCACCAGGCCTCGCCGAGCGCGCTCTGGCGCGCGACCGCCTCGCGGTACGCGGCGATGCTGTCGGCTTCCCGGCCCGCGGTCTTGAGCGCATGCCCGTAGCTCATCCAGATCTTCGGGTGCTCGGCATGCCGTGCGAGCAGCTCCGCGTAGATCTCGATCGAATGCCCCACCTCGCCGATGCGGCCGAGGATCGCCGCCTTGAGGTTGCGGTAGGCCGGGTTGTGCGGCTCCTCGGCGAGCAGGCCGTCGATCTCGCGCAGGGCCTCGACCGGTTTGTGCTCGCGGTGAAGCACCAGTGCGTACTGGTGTCGCGCCGCCTTGAAACTCGGGTTGAGCTCCAGGCAGCGAGCCAGCAGGTGCTCGGCGTCGCGATAGCGCCTCAGCCGGGCCGCGACCTCGGCGAACATGCGGATCGCGGCGACGTCGGTCGGGAACTGCTTCAAGTGCGCCCGCAGCAGCGCCTCGGCGGTCGGCACGTCGTTGGCGCAGAGCGCCGCCGCCGGCGCGAGCAGACGCGGATCGCGGGTCGCCGCGCGGATCGACTGCGCGTAGGCGGCGTCGGCCCCGGCCGCATCGCCCGCCTCGAACAGCCGGTCGCCGAGCGCTCGCCAGGCATCGACCGCCTCGGGCTGCGCCACGACCGCCCGTCGCAGCGCCGCGATCGCATCACCGCCGCGGCCGACCGCGGAGAGCGCGAGCGCGAGTTCGTACTGCGCCTCGGCCCAGGCTGGGCGCGCGGCGGCGAGCGGTTCGAGCACCGCGAGCGCGCCTTCAGGATCGCCGAGCGCGCGCCGCGCGGCCCCCAGATAGAGCAAGGCGAGCGGGTGGCCGGGCGCGATGCGCAGGATCTCGGCGGCCTGTTCGGCCGCGAGCCCGGGTGAGCGCGCGAGGAGCCTTAAGGTGTGACGGAGCGCGGTCTCGAGAGTGCCGAGCGGAGTCGCTGCATCGGTCATCGGGCCCGTAGAGTACACTCTTCGCGATGCGCCCGCACCTCATGGAATCCCACCGCCTCTCCGGCCTCGGCTGGCTGCGCGCCGGGGTTCTCGGCGCGAGCGACGGCATCGTCTCTACGGCGAGCCTCATCGTCGGCGTCGCAGCGGCCAATGCGACCCGCGGCAACGTCCTGCTGAGCGGCGTGGCCGGCCTGGTCGCCGGCGCCATGTCGATGGCCACTGGAGAATACGTCTCGGTTCACTCGCAGGCCGACAGCGAAAACGCCGCCCTCGCGCAGGAGCGCGCCGAACTCTCCTCCGACTACGCCGGCGAGCGCCGCGAGCTCACCGAGATCTACGTGCGGCGCGGGCTCGACGCGCGGCTCGCCGACGAAGTCGCCGGCCAGCTCATGGCGCACGACGCGCTCGCCACGCATGCGCGCGACGAGCTAGGACTGCACGACGAGCAGCGTGCCCGGCCGCTGCAGGCCGCGCTCGCCTCGGCCGTGAGTTTCGCCTTGGGCGCGCTGTTGCCGCTCGCCGTGGCCGCGCTCAGTCCGCGGCGCGCACTGGTCGCGGCCACGGTGACCGCGACGCTCGCGAGCCTACTCGCGGTCGGCGCGCTGTCGGCACGCATCGGCGGCGCCGATCCCCTGCGTGCGGCGCTGCGCGTCGCGTTCTGGAGCGCGCTGTCGATGGGCGCGACCGCCGCGGTGGGCACCGTATTCGGCCATCTCGGCTGACCGCGTCTCGGCGCGAATTCGTACCGGCTCTCAGGAGACCATAGACCATGGATGCATCGACCGAAAACCGCCGCATCGTTCTCGCGGCACGGCCCGCCGGCACTGCGACGCTCGACGCGTTCCGCCTCGAACGTACGCCGCGACCTCGGCCGGGCGCCGGCGAGGTGCTGTTGCGTACCCTGTGGCTCTCGCTCGACCCGTACATGCGCGGTCGGATGAGCGATGGGCCGTCGTACGCGCCGCCGGTCGAACTCGGCGAAGTCATGGTGGGCGGTACG
>JAGWPY010000037.1 GCA_028870275.1 Gammaproteobacteria bacterium
AGTCCGAGCTCGCCATCAGCGGCCTCTTCCTCGGCATCGGTCACGAGCCCAACGCCGGCATGTTCGCCGGCCAGATCGACCTCGATGACGACGGCTACATCCGCACCCACGATCAGGTCCACACCCGCGTCCCCGGCGTCTACGCCTGCGGCGACGTACAGGACCGCCGTTACCGCCAGGCCATCACCGCCGCCGGCTCCGGCTGCATGGCCGCGCTCGACGCCGACCGCTACCTCGAGCAGCTCGAGGCGGCCGAGGGCGCGGTCCGGCGCGCCGCCGGCGCGTGAGCCGCCGCGCCGCCGCCCCGGCGGCGCCAGCCGCCTATCGGGCGCGATTCATCGAGCGTATCGCCGAGGTCGACGCCGCGGACTGGAATGCGCTCGCCGCGGGCGCTGCGCCTTTCCTCAGCCACGAGTTCCTCGAGGCGCTGGAGTCGAGCGGCTGCGTCTCGACGGCGCGCGGCTGGGCGCCCCAGCACCTGCTGCTCGAGGAAGCGGACGGCCGTCTCGCGGGCGCGATGCCGCTCTACCTCAAGGCGCATTCGCGCGGCGAGTTCGTGTTCGACTTCGCCTGGGCCGAGGCCTACCACCGCCACGGGCTGCGCTACTACCCGAAGCTCCTCTGCGCGGTGCCGTTCACGCCGGTCGCGGGCGGAAGGCTCCTGGTGGGCGCCGGCGCCCCGGGCGAGGCGGTGCGTGCCGCGCTGATCGGCGCGGCGCGCGCCCGCCTCGAATCGCTCGGCCTCTCGAGCCTGCACGTCTTGTTCGCCGAGGGCGAGGATCTCGCGGCGCTCGGCCGCGCGGGCCTCATCGAGCGCCGCGACTGCCAGTTCCACTGGCATAACCGCGGCTACGGCTCGTTCGAGGAATTCCTCTCGAGTTTCACCGCCGAGAAACGCAAGAAGGCCAAGCGCGAGCGCCGCCGGGTCGCCGAAGCGGGGATCACCTTCGACACCCGTCACGGCGGGGAGATCGACGCGCCGCTGTGGGCGCGGCTGTACGGGTTCTACGCCGACACCTTCCACCGCCATGGCCACGAACCCTACCTGGACCTCGGGTTCTTCCGCCGCATCGCCCAGGCACTGCCCGAGCGGATGATGGTCAAGATCGCCCGGCGGGGTTCCGAGCCGATCGCGGTGGCGATCTTCTTCGTCGGCGACCAGGCGCTCTATGGCCGCTACTGGGGTTCCGAGGGCGCCTACCACAGCCTGCACTTCGAGACCTGTTACTACCAGGGGATCGAGTACTGCATCGAGCGCGGACTGGCGCGCTTCGAACCCGGCACCCAGGGCGAACACAAGGTACCGCGCGGCTTCGTGCCCTCGCTCACCCACTCCGCGCACTGGATCGCCGATCCGCGCTTCGCGGCGGCGATCCGCGACTTCGCGGCGCGCGAGGCGATCGGCGTCGAGCGCTACGCGGCCGCGGTCGGCGAGCACGTACCCTACCACCGCACCGACGAGGAGCTCGGACTCTGAGGCGCCTGCACTGGCTCGCCGACGACGCCGCGGCCGATGCGTTCCCGCCGGTCGCGCAGGCGCTCGCCGACCCGCCGGGTCTGCTCGCCGCCGGCGGCGATCTCTCGCCCGAGCGCATCCTGGCGGCCTACGAGCGGGGCATCTTCCCCTGGTACTCCGAGCACCAGCCGATCCTGTGGTGGTCGCCCGATCCGCGCATGGTGCTCTATCCCGAGGAGTTCCACTGCTCGCGCAGCCTCGAGAGGACCTTGCGCTCGGGGCGCTTCGAGACCCGCCTCGATGGGGCCTTCGGCGAGACGATCCGCGCCTGCGCCGGGCCGCGGCGCGCGAGCCTCGGCACCTGGCTCAACCCGGCGATGATCGGCGCTTACGAGACCCTGCACGCGATGGGCCATGCGCACTCGGTCGAAACCTGGCGCGACGGGCGCCTGGTCGGCGGACTCTACGGTCTCGCCCTAGGGCAGGTGTTCTTCGGCGAGTCGATGTTCAGCCGCGAGAGCGACGCCTCGAAAGTCGCGTTCGCGCGACTCGTCGAGGAGTGCCGGCACCGTGCGATCGGCCTGATCGACTGCCAGGTCGCGAGCGCGCACCTCGAGCGGCTCGGCGCACGCGAGATCCCGCGGGACGCATTCCTCGCATCGCTCGGCCGCCTGGCGCGGCGCACGCCGGCCATTTGGCGCTGAAATTGCTTTAACGGGACCCTTTCATGCACAATGCGCGCGGTTTACGCCGCACGTACGGGACGCATGTCGAAAGAAGAGGCCATCCAGTTCGAGGGCGAGGTCATCGAGACCCTGCCGAATACCACCTTCCGCGTCAAGCTGAAGACCGGTCACGTCGTGACCGCGCACATCTCGGGAAAGATGCGCAAAAACTACATCCGCATCCTCACCGGCGACCAGGTCACGGTGGAAATGACCCCGTACGACCTCACCAAGGGCCGCATCGTCTACCGCGGCCGCTGACCGCCGTCGCGCGGCCGATCGGCCGCGACCGCCTCGTTCGCCTCGATCAGGTCTCCTGCGACAGGAGCGCCGGCTCGTTGGCCCCGCGTGCCTCGAGCGTGAGTTTCTCGCCGTCAGCGCTCAAACCGACCTCGACGTGGCCGCCGTCGACCAGCTTGCCGAACAGGAGCTCCTCGGCGAGCGGGCGCTTGATGAACTCCTGGATCACCCGCGCCATCGGCCGGGCGCCCATCTTCGGATCGTAGCCCTTTTGCGCAATCCAATGGCGGGCGGCCTCGTCGACCGAGATCGTCACGCGCTTCGCCTCGAGCTGGGCCTCGGCCTCGACCAGGAGCTTGTCGACGACCCGTTCGATGGTCGCCGCGTCCAGCGAGGCGAACTGGATCACCGCGTCCAGGCGGTTGCGGAACTCCGGCGAGAACAGCCGCCGGATCGCCTCCAGCCCGTCGCTCGCCGAATCCGACTGCGTGAAGCCGATGCTCGGCCGGCTCATCTCGGTCGCGCCCGCATTGGTGGTCATCACGATGATCACGTGGCGGAAGTCGGCCTTGCGGCCGTTGTTGTCGGTCAGAGTGCCGTGGTCCATGACCTGGAGCAGCAGGTTGAATACGTCCGGGTGGGCCTTTTCGATCTCATCGAGCAGCAGCACGCAATGCGGGTGCTTGGCGATCGCCTCGGTGAGGAGGCCGCCCTGGTCGAAACCGACGTAACCCGGCGGCGCGCCGATCAGCCGCGAGACCGTGTGCCGCTCCATGTACTCGGACATGTCGAAGCGGACGAACTCGATCCCCATGGCGATCGCGAGCTGTCGGGTGACCTCGGTCTTGCCGACGCCGGTGGGGCCTGCGAACAGGAACGAGCCCACGGGCTTGCGCTGGTCGCCGAGCCCGGAGCGCGACATCTTGATCGCCGCGGCGAGCGCCTCGATCGCCTTGTCCTGGCCGAAAATGGTGAGTTTCAGGTTGCGTTCGAGGTTCCGCAGCACGTCCCGGTCGGAGACCGACACGGTCTTCGGCGGGATCCGCGCGATGCGCGCCACGACGTGCTCGATGTGGCTCACGGTGACCGCGCTGGCGCGCTCGCCCGCGGGCTTCAAGCGCAGGTTCGCGCCCGCCTCGTCGACCACGTCGATCGCCTTGTCCGGCATGTGCCGGTCGTTGATGTGGCGGGCGGCGAGCTCGGCCGCGGCCCGCAGCGCCTCGTCCTCGTAGACGATGCCGTGGTGTTCCTCGAACTTCGCCTTCAGGCCGCGCAGGATGTCGATCGTGTCCTGGACCGAGGGCTCGGTCACGTCGATCTTCTGGAAGCGCCTGGCGAGCGCGTGGTCCTTCTCGAAGATGCCGCGGTATTCGTTGTAGGTGGTCGAACCGATGCAGCGCAGCTCGCCGTTGGCGAGCGCCGGCTTGATGAGGTTGGAGGCGTCCATGACCCCGCCCGAGGCCGCGCCCGCGCCGATCACCGTGTGGATCTCGTCGACGAACAGGATCGCCCCGGGCTGTTTCTTCACCTCGGCGAGCACCGCCTTCAGGCGCTTCTCGAAGTCGCCGCGGTACTTGGTGCCGGCGACCAGCGAGCCCATGTCGAGCGAGTAGATGGTCGCATCCATGAGCACGTCGGGCACGGCGTTCTCGACGATCATGCGCGCCAGGCCCTCGGCGATCGCGGTCTTGCCGACCCCGGCCTCGCCCACGTAGAGCGGGTTGTTCTTGCGCCGGCGGCAGAGGATCTCGATGGTGCGTTCGATCTCCAGACGCCGGCCGATCAGCGGATCGATCTTGCCGCGGCGTGCCTGCTCGTTCAGGTTGGTGGCGTACTTCTCGAGCGCGCTGCCCGCGCCCTCGCCGTCGCGTTCGGCGTCCGCCGAGGACGGTTCGTCGCGCTCGCTGCGCTCCTCGCCGCCCGTCTTGGAGAGGCCATGGGCGATGAAATTGACCACGTCCAGCCGCGAGACGTCCTGCATCGACAGCAGGTAGGCCGCGTGCGACTGCTTCTCGCTGAAGATCGCCACCAGCACGTTGGAGACCGTGACTTCCTTCTTGCCGCTCGACTGCACGTGGAACACCGCGCGCTGCAGCACGCGCTGGAAGCCGAGCGTCGGCTGCACGTCGCGGTCCTCGCCGGCCGCGAGCCGCGGCGTGGTCTGCTCGATGAATTGTTTGAGCTCGCCCTTCAACTTGGCGGTGTCGGCGCCGCAGGATTTGAGGATCTCGCGCACCTTCGGCGTATCGAGGATCGCGAGCAGCAGGTGCTCGACGGTCATGAATTCGTGGCGGGCCTCGCGCGCTCCGGCGAAGGCGTCGTTCAGACAGAACTCGAGTTCTTGGCTCAGCACGTCTCTAGGCCTCTTCCAGTGTTGCCATCAGCGGATGCTGATGCTGTCTCGCGTAGGCGATCACCTGAGCCACCTTGGTCTCGGCAATCTCGAAGGTGAACACGCCGCAGACGCCGCGGCCCTTGGTGTGCACCTCGAGCATCACCCGGGTCGCCTTGCTGCGGTCCATGGAGAAGAACCGCTGCAGGATGTCCACCACGAACTCCATGGGCGTGTAATCGTCGTTGATCAGCAGGACCTGGTACAGCGGCGGCCGTTTGAGCTTCGGGGTCGCCTCCTCGACGACCAGCCCGGTACCGCCCCGGCCGTGGTCGATGTCGCTCGGATCGTGTTCGCTCATGGGTTATGCCAGTTATAGGGTGCGGCCCGGTCGTTTACAAGGGTCGCGAACCGCCGACCGGCGGCGCCACCGCAGCGCGGTGGGAGGCTGTCGCCAATCGGTGTCACTTCACTTTAACTTGCCAATACAATCGGTTGAGGGTTGAAAGGAACAGCACGTATGATGGGGGCACCCGCCGGCCACTGGCACGACCTCGCACCGCAATGCTCCAGGATCGCATCAACGAATGGTGGTCGCGCTGGCCCGCGAACGGGCCCTGGCTGCTCGCGGCCCTTTTTAGCGTGCTGATCGCGGTGGAACTTGCGCATCTGGCGGTCTCGCTGCTCGGCGGCGGCGCGCCGGCGCCGATCGCGACGCCGCTGCCGCGGGTCGCCACCGCCCCTCCGGTCGACACCGCCGGCATCGTCTCGGCCCACCTGTTCGGCATCGCCACCGTCGACCCCGCGGCGCAAAACCCCGCCAATGCGCCGCCGACCACCGCGAACCTGACCCTCGCCGGCACCATCGCCACCCAGAACCCGAAGCGAGGCCTCGCGATCATCGCGATGGGCGGGCCGTCCAAGGTCTACTCGGTCGGGGATGCCATCGGCGGCGCCTCGCTCTACGCGGTCTACCTCGACCGCGTCGTGCTCGACCGCGGCGGACGCCTGGAGACGCTGAAACTCCCCAAGATCCTCGCGACCGGCGCTCCCGGCGCGATGGTCGTCCCGGCGCGGAACGCGACCGTACAGACCCTGCAGAACCTGCGGCAGATGGTCGAGCGCAATCCGAATGCGCTCAATCACGTGCTGCGCGCCGTGCCTTCCTACGACAACCGCGCCGGCCGCCTGCGGGGCTTTCGCCTCTATCCGGGCCGGGATCGGCGTGCCTTCTCAGGGTTGGGCCTGCGTCCGGGCGATCTCGTGACCGCGATCGACGGCACGCCGCTCGACGACCCGCAGCGCGGTCAACAGATCTTCGATACCATCGAGTCCTCGAGCCAGGCGCAGGTGACCGTCGATCGCAACGGCCAGACCCTGCAGCTCTCCCTCGACATCGCCAAGGTGGTCGCCGAGGCGAGCCGCGACATGGCGCCCCCGCCGACGCCGCAGCCGTTCCGCCACCCGACCTTCAACCTGAACCCATGAGGCGCGCCGCGCCCCGATCCGTGACCTGCCCACGAGAGCCCACGATGCCCGACAGCCCGCCCTCACCCCTCACGCTGCGCCGCCGCAAGCGACGCGGACTGCCGCTCCTGTTCGCCCTCGCCGCCGGCGGCGCCGCGGCGCTGTGCGCGCTGCTGCCGGTGGCCTCGGCCCAGGTCGACCCGCCGGCGGCCACGGGACCCACGATCACGCCGAACTACAAGGATGCCGATCTCAACCAGATCATCCAGGCGGTGAGCGAGGTCACGGGCAAGAATTTCATCGTCGATCCGCGGGTCAACGCCAAGGTGACCATGCTCTCGGCGACGCCGATGACGCCCGCGGCGTTCTACCAGGCCTTTCTGTCGGTGCTGCAGGTCTATGGCTACGTCGCGGTGCCGGCCGGCAAGGTGATCAAGATCATCCCGAACATCGATGCGCGCCAGTTCCCCTCCGACGACCTGCCGAACCGGCTGAGCGCCACCTCGGACGAACTGGTCACGCAGGTGATCCCGGTGCGCAACATCAACGCCGCGCAACTGGTGCCGCTCCTGCGGCCGCTGATCCCGACCTACGGGCACCTCGCCGCCTACCCGGGCGGCAACATGCTGATCATCTCGGACCGCGCCAGCAACGTAGAGCGCATCATGCGCATCGTCGCGCGGATGGATGCGAGCTCGGACCAGCCCTACGAGATCATCCCGCTGCAGAACGCCAGCGCCGAGGACGTCGTGCGCACGATCAACCAGCTGAACCAGGGCGCCGCGGCCGAGGGTGCGGCGGGCGCCAAGGTGGTCGCCGACGATCGCACCAACAGCGTGCTGCTCACCGGCGACTCCTCGGTGCGATTGCGCATGAAGGCGCTGATCCTGAGCCTCGACACACCGCTGAAATCCGGCGGCGATACGCGCGTGCGTTATCTCAAGTACGCCGACGCCGACAAGCTCGCCGAACAGTTGAAGGGCCAGGCGACCGCGTTCGAGAAGGCGCAGAGCCCGGTCCACGGAGCCGGGCCCGCGGCGGCGGCCTCGGGCGGCGGTGCCTACGGCGAGGACGTGACCATCTGGGCCGACAAGCCGACCAACGCGCTGGTGATCACCGCGCCGCCGCGCACGATGAAGTCGCTGATGAGCGTGATCGACAAGCTCGACATCCGCCGCGCCCAGGTCGAGGTGCAGGCGATCATCGTCGAGGTCGACATCAACAAGAGCTCCGACCTCGGCGTGCAGTGGATCCTCGACGGCCTGAACAGCGGCACGCTCGCCGGCATCTCCAACCTGCCGACCTCGGGCGGCACGAGCATCGTCGACCTCGCCGCCGCGGCGCTCACCAAGAACTACAGTGCGGTCAGCAGCTCGACCTTGGGCACCGGCGCGACCTTTGCGATCGGCCGCTACAACCAGGCCTCGGGCACCAATTTCGCCGCGCTCCTGCAGGCGCTGCGCAGCGACGGGGCGAGCAACATCATCTCCACCCCCTCGGTGATCACCATGAACAACCAGGAGGCCGAGGTCAAGGTCACCCAGGACGTGCCGATCATCACCGGCAGCTACGCGAACACCACGCAGTCCGTGGCCGGCACCACCAGCCCCTTCCAGACCGTGCAGCGGGAACAGGTGGGCACCATCCTCAAGGTCACGCCGCACATCAACGAGGGCTCGATCGTGCAGCTGAAGATCGAGCAGGAGGACTCCTCGCCCGGCCCGGTGCTCAGCGGCACCACCGACATCTCGCTGAACAAGCGCTCGATCAAGACCACGGTGCTGATCGAGAACGGCGGCATCGTCGTCTTGGGCGGCCTGATCTCCGACTCGGTCAACGAGAGCGAGGCTCGCGTGCCCTTCCTCGGCCGCATCCCGCTGCTCGGCGAGCTGTTCCGCTCGCGCAGCGGCTCGCGCGACAAGAAGGAGCTGCTGGTGTTCATCCGTCCGAAGATCCTCCGCGACCAGGAGTCGATCGAGGCGACCAGCCGGACCCAGTACCAGCATGTCCGGGAACAACAAATGCGCCTGCACAACGGCAAGGTCACGCTCCTGCCGGGGCAGACACAGCCGGTGATCCCGCCGATCCCGCCGGCGCCGGCGCCCGCCCCGGCCGAGTCCGAGCCCGCGCCGGGCGCGGCGAGCGCGGCCTCGCCGCCATGAGCGCCGCGGTCCTGCCGGGGGAGGAGCGCAAGCTCGCCTTCCCGTTCGCCAAGCGCCACGGCGTGCTGGTGCGCGGCATTGCCGACGGGGTCGCCGACACGGTCTATCGGGCCGGCGTGACGCCGCTCGCGCTCGCCGAGGTACGTCGCTTCGTCGGCCTGCCGCTGCGCTTGAGCCGGGTCTCCGACGAGCGCTTCGACGAAATGCTGCGCCTCGCCTACGAGGCGGGCTCGGGCGCGGCGATGCAGATGCTCGAGGGCCTGGACGACGACAC
>JAGWPY010000038.1 GCA_028870275.1 Gammaproteobacteria bacterium
ATGTCGAACCAGGTGGTGATGCCGGCCGCCTCGAGCCCGGCCTTGATCCGTTGCACGGCGGCGAGGTCCTCGCGCGCGTAGCTCAGGAACACCGCGTGGTCCGGCATCTCCCGCGACGGCGGCGCGAAACGCGCGGGTCCCGCGGGCGCGGCGGTCGCGGCGGTCGCCGTACGGCGCGCGCTCCAGCGCGCGTGCAGTTCATCGACGAAGCGTTCCGCTCCCATGTAGATGCGCGTGCGCACGCTCACCTGTTGAAGGAACGCGACCAGACGCTCGTCCTCGCTCACATGGTCGTCGGCGAGCACCTCGCCGACGTCGCGCGGGTCCGAGAGCCGCTGGCGCTTGGCCATGCGCAGAAACAGCCGTGCGAGCCAGTTGGTGAAATTGCTGCCGATGAACAGCAGATGGTTGTGCTCGAGCTCGTGGAACAGCTTCTCCGGCGCGAGATGTTCGCTCTGCAGCGCGCAGATGAACTCGAGCAGGTCCTCGTCGGAGATCACGTAGGTGGGCGAGGCCGACAGCCGCCCGAACAGGTGGTAGACGACCGGGCGCTGCAGGCCGTCGCGCTCGCTCGGCAGGTCGGCGACCCGGTTCGGCGCGTACGCGATCACCTCGGTCGAGGGCGCGCCCGCGAAACGCTCCTGGTTGATCGCATGCTCGAGCAGCGAGTCGAAGGTCGTCGAGACGAACAGGTCGAAGTCGTTGATCGCCGCCAGCCGCCTGAGCGCCGGCGAGGGCTCGAAGGCCGCGTCCTTGAGGATACCGCGCAGGCGCACGTAGGCTTCCTCGCGGCGGCCGCGCGCCGCCAGGTACCAGCAGACCACGTCGTTCAGCGAATAAGGTTGCGGGAGCGAGGCCGTATCGACGCCGAGGCGGGCGGCGAGTTTCTCGGCGAGCCAGTCGTAGAGCTGCCTCGGCCCGCGGTCGGTCGCGACCTGCAGCAGTTCCGGGCCGACGATCGGGATCACCCGTCGTTCCTCGATGAAGCTCAACAGGTCGTCCCAGGCATCGTCGTCCAGCGTGGACTGCGCGATTCCCTTCAGAGCGGCGGCACCGGTCATCTGTGCATCGATCCCGGGATTTCGAGGCGTAGTTGTGAATAGTTCTCGATCGCGCCGCGAGTATGCCGCACCACGACATGGCGCGGCAAGGCGACGCGACCGGCCGCCGGACGTTAGACTGCCCAGCCTCGAAGAGCCCGACTCGCTTGCAGGAGAGATCACGATGAAACTGGCCGTCGTCAGCGGAGCCGCCCAGGGTTTGGGAGCCTGCGTGAGCCGCTTGCTCGCGCGGCGTGGTTATCAGCTCTTGCTGCTCGACCGCCAGGATCCGGTCCAGGTGCTCGCCGAGCTGCGCGGCGCCGGCGCGACGGCCGACGCGCTGGTGGGCGACGTCGCGGACGAGCGCTACGCGCAGGCGGTGGCGGCCTGGGTCGAGGCCAGGGCGGGCGCTGCCGAAGTGCTGGTGAACAACGCCGGGGTAAGCCTGATCTGCCCGGCCGAAGAGACCACCGCCACGCAATGGCGCTCGGTCATGGACGTGAACCTGCTCGGCCCGTTCCTGCTGTCGAAGGCGCTCGGCGCGCAGATGCTCTCGCGCCGTCGCGGCAGCATCGTCAACGTCGCCTCGGTCGCGGGCCTCGCCGGCATTGGCCACCGCAGCGCCTACAATGCCTCCAAGCACGGACTGATCGGCCTCACGCAGACGCTCGCCGCCGAGTGGGGCGCACGCGGCGTACGCGTGAACGCGGTCTGCCCCGGGTGGATCAAGACCGAGATGGACGTGAAGGACCAGGGGAGCGGGGCCTATTCGGACGAGGACATCACCAACCGAGTACCGATGGCGCGGTTCGCGCGCCCGGACGACGTCGCCGAGGCGATCGCCTTTCTCGCCGACGCCGAGCGCAGCGCCTTCGTGAACGGCGTGAGCCTGCCGGTCGACGGGGGTTGGATCGCGGACGCGAGCTGGGAGAGCCTGCGGCTGAAGACCCGCCTCTGACCGCGCGTTAATCGAGCGCCTGATAGACCAGCGCGCGCAGCAAGGCGCGATAACGGGCCCGCCGCGCCGCGTCCGGCTCGTTCAGCATCAGAATGCAGATCAGGCGCTCGCGCGGGTCGACCCAGAAATAAGGGCCGGTGGCGCCGCCCCAGTAGAAGTCGCCGGGCGAGCCGGGCACCGGCGAAAGGCCGGCCGCGGTGCGAACCCCGACCCCGAGGCCATAACTCTGGCCGAGCTCGGGCAGCGGCGCCGCGAGGCCAAGATCGCGGGTGTGCGCTCCATAGGCGAGTCCCGCCGGCAGGTGGTCGGCGGTCATCCATTCGATCGATTTGCGGGCGAGCACACGCACTCCATCGACCTCGCCGAAGTTCAACAGCATGCGGCAGAAGCGTGCATAGTCCGCCGCGGTCGACATGAGACCGCCGCCGCCGGAATGCCAGAGTACCGGGCGGCCCGGGTCGAAACGCGGGATCGCGCTGGTCTCACCGGCGCCCGTGCCGGCCTGGGGCTCGGCGAGCCGCTCGGCCGCGCCGTTGCGCAGGCCGAAACTGGTGTCGGTCATGCCGAGAGGGCCGGTGAGGTGTTCGGCGAAGTAGCGCTCGAGCGTGAGGCCGGAGACGACCTCGACCAGATGGCCCAGCACGTCGGTCGACAGGCCGTACTCGAACGTGGTGCCCGGCTGGTGAGCGAGCGGTAGCTCGGCGAGCTTGACCACGAGTTGCGCATTGCTCTGCTGATCGTCGATCAGGTTCGAGCGTCGGTAGGCCCTCTGGACCAGCGAATCGCCCGTGGTCCCATAGGTGAAGCCCGCGGTATGACGCATCAGGTCGTGCACCGTGATCGGGCGGCGCGCCGGCTCGATCTCGAGGCGAGGCTCGCCGCTACGCGGGTCGGCGACCTCGCGGCCGACGCCGAGGTTGGCGAGCGCGGGCAGGTGGCGCTCCACCGGGTCGCCGAGCGCGATCTCGCCCCGCTCGACCAGCTGCAGTGCGGCCGCGACGGTGAGCGGCTTGGTCATCGAGGCGATCCGGAAGATGCAGTCCGGTGTCATGCGCCGCCGCTCGGCCGCGTTACGCCAGCCGAACGCCTCGAAACAGGCGAGCCGTCCATCGTGGACGATCAGCGTGACCGCGCCGGGAATCGCGCCGGAGTCGACTTCGGCGCGCAGTTGCTCGGCGAGGCGCTGCAGGCGTGCTTGCGCGAAGCCGCGGGGAGTGGTCGCCATGCGCCGATTATGGCAGCCGTGGTTGCGAGTCGCCCGCCGTCGGCGAATGGCGAATGTTTTTGTGCGACGGCGCACTCATTTTGACGCGTTGCGCTTGCCGTCGGGTGGCGCAACTTCGGATAGTGCTCGTCGAAGATGAAAGTGACCAACAACTGGGTGATCGCGCAGCTGCGCGGCCTGCCGGCGCGTGCGCCGGGCGTGTTCGACGAACGCCGCGGCCCGGACCGGCGGCAGCGGCGTCTCTGGGCGCTGCTCTACGGCGGCTTTCGGCCGCGCAGGCGCGGCGCTCGCCGGCGCGAGGACGAGGCGCGGGGCGTGGTCACGGACTGGCATGAACCTCACCTGCTGCTGGTCGCGATCGCGATCCTGTTGCTGTGCACCTGTGACGGCGTTCTCACGCTCATCCTGCTGAACTCGGGCGCGCGCGAGGCCAATCCGATCATGGCTCTGCTGCTCGCCCGCGACGCGCGGCTGTTCGCGGTCGGCAAGACCCTGTTGACCGCCTCGGGCGTCGTGCTGCTGGTGGCGAGCGCGCGGCGGCGCATGTTGCGCAGCCTTCGGGTGGAATACGCCCTGTACGCCATTCTGATCGGCTATGCGTCGCTGATCGGCTACGAGTGGTGGCTGGTACGCCGGGTCGGCATCCTTGCACTTTATTGAAGCAACGGCGCTTTTCCCGAAGAAACGTCGGCTGGGTCACATTCCATATTATGGTGCCTTGCGCTAGACTTCGCGTTCATGCCGAACACCTCCGCTAGACGCTGATCGCGTTCACCTTTTTTTCAGTTTTCCGTCCTACGATGCACCCATGAGTCAATCTATGGCCGAGCAATCATCGACGACGATGCTCTACGGCGGCAATGCCGCGTTCGTCGAGGACCTGTACGAACGATTCCTGGCAGACCCCAGCGCGGTCGATCCGGCCTGGCGCGAGTACTTCGCCAAGCTCGCCGCCGGCGCCACGGGCGAGGTCGCCCACGGACCGCTGCGCGAGCGGCTCGCCGAGGCGGCGAAGGCGCCCAGGGCGGCCGCTGCGCTCGCCGCGCCGTCGGTCGACAGCGAGAAGCAGGCGGCGGTCTCGCGCCTGATTCAGGTGTACGCGAACCGCGGCCACCTGATCGCCAAGCTCGATCCGCTCGGCCTGCAGAGCCCGACGCGGCCGCACGTTCTGGATCTCGATTATTTCGGGCTGTCGGAGGCGGATCTCGAGTCGCAGTTCTACACGGGTTCGCGCACGCCGGATCTGCCGGCGCGCATGAAGCTCAAGGACATCCTGCGCGACCTGCAGACGATCTATACCGGGACCATCGGTGCGGAATTCGCCCATGTCTCGAACACCGAGGAGCGGCTCTGGCTCCAGGACCAGTTCCAGTCGCAGCGCATGACCCGTCGCTTCGGCGCCGATGAGAAGCGCAACATTCTCTGGCAGTTGACCGCCGCCGAGGGTCTGGAGCGCTACCTTCACACCAAGTACGTCGGCCAGAAGCGCTTCTCGCTGGAAGGCGGCGAGAGCCTGATGCCGCTGCTCGACGACCTCGTCCAGCAGGGCGGGGTCGCCGGGGTCGAGGAGACGATCATCGGCATGGCCCATCGCGGCCGCCTCAACGTGCTGATCAATCTGCTCGGCAAGTCGCCGAAGGACCTGTTCCTCGAGTTCGAGGGCCAGTACGACACGATCAATCTGCGCGGTTCGGGTGACGTGAAGTACCACAAGGGCTTCTCGGCCGACCTCAAGACGCCGGCCGGCAACGTCCACGTCGCGCTCGCCTTCAACCCCTCGCACCTCGAGATCGTCGATGCGGTCGTCGAGGGCTCGACGCGGGCGCGCCAGGAGCGGCGCGGCGACGGCGAGGGCCGACGGGTGCTCCCGGTGCTGATCCACGGCGATGCCGCCTTCGCGGGTCAG
The DNA here is from genome assembly GCA_028870275.1 of Gammaproteobacteria bacterium. Classification (GTDB taxonomy): domain Bacteria; phylum Pseudomonadota; class Gammaproteobacteria; order Steroidobacterales; family Steroidobacteraceae; genus Bog-1198. The sequence continues at coordinate 5,130 of JAGWPY010000038.1, forward strand.
GGCGTGGTGATGGAGACGCTGCAACTGTCCCAGGCCCGCGGGTTCTACACCGGCGGCACCGTGCACCTGATCATCAACAATCAGGTCGGCTTCACCACGAGCGATCCGCGCGATGCGCGCTCGACGCTGTACTGCTCGGACGTCGCCAAGATGATCGAGGCGCCGATCCTGCATGTGAACGCCGACGATCCCGAGGCCGTGTGCTTCGTCGCGCGTTTCGCGCTCGAGTACCGTATGCGCTTTCACAAGGACGTGGTGATCGATCTGGTCTGTTACCGGCGTCACGGCCACAACGAGGCCGACGAGCCGTCCGCGACCCAGCCGCTCATGTATCAGACCATCCGCGCCAAGCCGACGGCCCGGCAGATCTACGCCGATCGTCTGATCGCCGAGGGCCTGATCGGCGCGACCGACGCGACCGCGATGGTCGAGCAGTACCGCAACGGGCTCGACCAGGGCCAGCCTCAGGCGCGCGCCGCGCTCGGCATGATCGGCAATCAGTACACCGTCGACTGGAGTCAGTATCTCGGCGCCGACTGGGCCGAACCGGTGAAGACCGGCATCGACCTTCCGCGGTTGCGCGCGCTCGGCCGCCAGATCACCAGTTATCCTCAGGATTGGAAACTCCATCCTCGCGTGCTCGCGATCATGCAGGCGCGCGAGAAGATGATCGCCGGCGAACAGGAGCTCGACTGGGGCTGCGCCGAGAACCTCGCCTATGCGAGCCTGCTGCAGGACGGCTACCCGATCCGGCTCACCGGCCAGGACAGCGGGCGTGGCACGTTCTTCCACCGTCACGCGGTGCTGCACGACCAGGCGAGCGGCCGGCGCTACCTGCCGCTTCAGCACCTCGCCGACGAGCAACCGAAGTTCACGGTCACCGACTCGGTGCTCTCCGAGGAGGCGGTGCTCGCCTTCGAGTACGGGTTCTCGACCACCGAGCCGCACTGCCTGACCATCTGGGAAGGCCAGTTCGGCGACTTCGTCAACGGCGCGCAGGTGGTGATCGACCAGTTCATCAGCTCCGGCGAGGCGAAGTGGGGCCGTCTGTCCGGACTCACTCTGTTCCTGCCGCATGGCTACGAGGGCCAGGGACCGGAGCATTCCTCGGCCCGGCTCGAGCGCTTCCTGCAGCTGTGCGCCGAGTACAACATGCAGGTCTGTGTGCCTTCGACGCCCGCGCAGCTGTTCCACATGCTTCGCAGGCAGATGGTGCGCGCGCTGCGCAAGCCCCTCGTGGTCATGATGCCGAAGAGTCTGCTGCGCCATCCGTTGTCGGTCTCGAAGCTCCAGGACCTCGCCCGCGGCGGCTTCCGCAATCTCATCGACGAGGTCGACGATCTGAAGGCGAGCGCGGTCACGCGCGTGGTCTTCTGCAGCGGAAAGGTGTATTTCGACCTGCTGAAGGCGCGTCGCGAAGCGAAGATCGACCAGGTCGCGCTGGTGCGCATCGAGCAGCTCTACCCCTTCCCCTCGGACGAGTACGAGGCGATCGTGCGCAAGTACGCCAACGCCCGTGAAATCGTCTGGTGCCAGGAAGAGCCGCAGAACCAGGGCGGCTGGTACCAGATCCGTCACCGTTTGCAGGCCAAGCTCGGCTCGAAGCATGAGCTCCTGTACGCCGGCCGCGCCGGCGCCGCGGCGCCCGCGACCGGAATCCCGGCGCTGCACGACCAACAACAGAAGAACCTCGTGACCGCCGCGCTCCAGGGCGTGCCGCCCGAGGAGACCGCGCAGCACACGATGCGCCTCACCGCCAAGAAAAGCAGGACGGGTTCATGACAATCGAAGTTCGCGTACCGAAGCTGCCGGAATCGGTGGCTGATGCCACCCTGGTCGCCTGGCGCAAATCGCCTGGCGAGGCGATCGCCCGCGACGAGAACATGGTCGATCTCGAGACCGACAAGGTCGTGCTCGAGGTGCCGGCGCCCGCCGCCGGCGTGCTCAAGGAGATCAAGGTCGAGAACGGCGCGACCGTGACCAGCGGCCAGCTGCTCGCGGTGATCGAGGAGGGCGCCGTCGCCGCGGCGCCGAGCGCCAAGGCCGCCGTGGCGGCGGCTCCGGCCGCGAAGAGTGCCGATGCGGCCGCGCCGAAGCTGAGCCCGGCCGCCAAGCGCGTCGCCGAGGAGAACAGGGTCGATCCGGCCGCACTCGCCGGTTCGGGGCGCGACGGCCGCGTCTCCAAGGCCGACGTCGTCAAGCACCTCTCCGGACAGGCGACCGTCCCGGCCGCAGCTCGCGCGGGGCGCAGCGACCAGCGCGTGCCGATGACGCGGCTGCGGGCGCGCATCGCCGAGCGCATGGTGCAGGCGCAGTCGACCCAGGCGCTGCTCACCTCGTTCAACGAGGTCGATCTGCACGCGGTCAACGCGCTGCGCGCGCGTTACAAGGGCGACTTCGAGAAACAACATGGCGTGAAGCTCGGCTTCATGTCCTTCTTCACGAAGGCCTGCATCGAGGCCCTGAAGAAATTCCCGGCGGTGAACGCCTCGATCGACGGCAACGACATCGTCTACCACGACTACTTCGACGTCGGCATCGCGGTCTCCACCGACCGCGGGCTGATCGTGCCGATCCTGCGCGACGCCGACGCGCTGTCGTTCGCCGACATCGAGAAGGCCGTGGCCGCGTTCGCGACCCGGGCCCGCGCCGGCTCGATCACGATCGAGGAACTGACCGGCGGCACGTTCACGATCACCAACGGCGGGGTGTTCGGCTCGCTCCTGTCCACGCCGATCGTCAACTCGCCGCAGAGCGCGATCCTCGGCATGCACAAGATCCAGGAACGCCCCGTGGTGGTCGACGGCCAGATCGTCGTGCGACCGATGATGTACGTCGCGCTCACCTACGATCACCGCCTGATCGACGGACGCGAGGCGGTGCAGTTCCTGGTCACCGTCAAACAATGTCTCGAGGATCCGGCCCGGCTGGTGCTCGGCGTATGAGCGAACAGTACGACGTCATCGTGATCGGCGGCGGCCCCGCCGGCTATCCTGCGGCGATCCGCGCCGCGCAACTCAAACTCAAGGTCGCCTGCATCGACGAGTGGCGCAATGCCGACGGCAGTCACGCCTTTGGCGGCACCTGCCTGAACGCCGGCTGCATTCCCTCCAAGGCGCTACTCGAGTCGACCGAACTGCTGCACCGGGCCCAGCATGAATTCGCGCTCCACGGCATCAAGGCCGGGCCGGTCAGCGTCGATCTCGCCGCCATGCAGAAGCGCCGTGCCGGCATCGTCAAGACCATGACCGGCGGCATCCTCGCGCTGTTCAAGGCCGCTGGCGTCGTGCCGATCGAAGGCCACGGTCGCCTGCTCGGCGGCAACCGGGTCGAGGTGAGCGGCTTCGACGGCAGCCGCCGCGTGCTCGAGGCGAAGGACGTCGTGCTCGCCTCGGGCTCGGTTCCGTTCCGCCTGCCGACCGTGCCGCATGACGGCGTGCGCATCTGCGATTCCTGGAATGCGCTCGAATTCGCCGAGACGCCGAAACGGCTCGGCATCATCGGCGCCGGAGTCATCGGCCTCGAGCTCGGCAGCGTCTGGCGCCGTCTCGGCAGCGAAGTCACGATGATCGAGGCGCTCGATCAGTTCCTGCCGATGGCCGATGGCGCGGTCTCGAAGGAGGCGATGCGCCACTTCAAGAAACTCGGCCTCGACGTCAAGCTCGGCGCCAGGGTCCAGCAGGCGAGCGTCGCCGGTGATGCGGTCGACGTCGTCTACACGACTTCCGCTGGCGAGCACCGCCTGCAGGTCGATCGGTTGGTGGTCGCGGTTGGCCGCCGGCCGTTCACCGAGGGGCTGGTCGCGCCGGAGGCCGGCATCGAGCTCGACGAGCGCGGCTTCGTCCGCGTCGACGAGCATTGCCGTACCGGCGTACCGCACGTCTATGCGGTCGGCGACGTGGTCCGCGGCCCGATGCTTGCGCACAAGGGCAAGGAAGAGGGCGTGATGGTCGCCGACCTGATCGCCGGGCGCTACGGCGAGGTGAACTACAAGGTGATCCCGTCGGTGATCTACACCGCGCCGGAGATCGCCTGGGTGGGACAGACCGAGGAACAGGTGAAGGCGAGTGGCCGCGCCTACAAGGTCGGCAGCTTTCCGTTCGCGGCGAGCGGCCGGGCGCGGGCGATGGAGGCTTCGGCCGGTTTCGCCAAGATCATCGCCTCGACCGAGGACGACGAGATCCTGGGCGTGCATCTGATCGGTCCGATGGCCGGCGAATTGATCGCCGAGGCCGTGCTCGCCATGGAGTATTCGGCGAGCGCCGAGGACCTTCAGCGGACGATCCATGCACACCCGACGCTCTCCGAGGCCCTGCACGAAGCGGCGCTGGCGGCCGACAAGCGCGCGATCGACTCGATCAACCGCTGATTTGGCGGCGGCGTGGCCGCCTCAGCGGCGGCGGCGGGCCCCGATCACGCTCGGCAGCTCCGCGATGCGCGCGAGCACGCGCGAGAGCTGCGCGAGGCCGCTGATCGTGATGCCGATGCGCATGTGGGCGACGTCGTCGCGCCGGTC
>JAGWPY010000039.1 GCA_028870275.1 Gammaproteobacteria bacterium
ATGATCCGGGGCTTGAAGCGCAGCGGACGGCCGCAAGTCGACGTCAGTTTTCCGGAGATCGAGAAGTTCGACCGGCTGCCGCAGGCGCGCGCGGAACGGGCGACGGCGTTCGTGTCGATCATGGAGGGTTGCAGCAAGTACTGCAGCTTCTGCGTCGTGCCGTACACGCGCGGCGAGGAGATCAGCCGGCCGTTCGAATCGGTGATCGCCGAGATCGCGCGGCTCGCCGCCCAAGGGGTCCGCGAGGTGACGCTGCTCGGGCAGAACGTCAACGCCTATGCGGGATTGGCGGCCGACGGCGGGGAGACGGATCTCGCGACCTTGATCCACTACGTCGCGGCGATCGAGGGGATCGAGCGAATCCGCTTCACGACGTCCCATCCGCTGGAGTTCGGCGACAGCCTGATCGAGGCCTATGCGAGCGTACCGAAGCTCACGAGCGCGCTGCATCTGCCGGTGCAGAGTGGGTCGGATCGGATCCTCGCGGCGATGAAGCGAGGCCATACGGTGCTCGAGTACAAGCACAAGCTCCGCCGGTTGCGCGCGGTGCGCCCCGAGATCTGCATCTCGACGGACTTGATCGTCGGGTTTCCCGGAGAAACGGACGCCGATTTCGCGGCGACGATGCAACTCGTCGTCGATGTCGGCTTCGATCAATCGTTCAGCTTTCTCTACAGCCGACGGCCGGGAACGCCGGCCGCCGATTTGCCCGACGAGGTGCCGGTCGAGGTCAAGCAGCGCCGCTTGATCGCACTGCAACAGCGGCTCGCCGAGCAGGCCTTGGCGATTTCGAGGCGGATGGTCGGGACGCGGCAACGCGTGCTGGTCGAGCGGCCGTCGAAACGCGACGAGCGACAGCTCGCCGGGCGGACCGACAACAATCGGTGGGTCAACTTCACGCCTCCGGCCGGCCGCGGTGATGCGCTGATCGACCGGTTCGTCGAGGTCTTGATCACCGAAGCGCTGCCGAATTCGCTCCGCGGGCGCCTCGTCGACGGCTCGACGCCGTGAGTTCCACGGCAAAAGGCCTCGACCTCGTCGTGGAACCGTCCGACAACGTGCGGCTCGCCGAGCTGTGCGGACCGCTGGATTCGCACCTGCGCACCATCGAGGAACGCCTCGGCGTCGAGATCCGCCGGCGCGCGAACCACTTTCAGATCCACGGTGCGGAGGTCGCCGCCCGACGAGCGGAGGAGGTTCTGCGCAGCCTCTACGGGCGGGCATTGCGAGAGCCGATCGACCCGGAGCGGGTGCACCTCGCCCTCCAGGAAGCGGAGATGGACCCGGTTCATGAGCCCGGCGACGGCAATCTCGCGCCGGGGGAACTCAAAGTTCGCAGCGCCCGCGGCGCGGTCCGGGCACGCGGCCGCAATCAGCTGGATTACCTGCAGAACGTGCGCACCCACGACTTGACCTTCGGCATCGGCCCCGCCGGGACCGGCAAGACCTACCTCGCGGTCGCTTGCGCGGTCGAGGCGCTGCAGGACGAGCGAGTGCGGCGGATCGTCCTGGTGCGTCCGGCGGTCGAGGCGGGCGAGCGGCTCGGCTTCCTTCCGGGCGACCTCACCCAGAAGGTGGATCCGTATCTGCGCCCCATGTACGACGCGCTGTACGAGATGATGGGCTTCGAGCGGGTCGCGAAGCTGATCGAGCGCAACGTGATCGAAGTCGCCCCGCTCGCGTTCATGCGCGGGCGGAGCCTGAACGACTCGTTCGTGATCCTCGACGAGGCGCAGAACACCACCAACGAGCAGATGAAGATGTTCCTGACGCGGATCGGTTTCGGCTCGAAGGCGGTCGTGACCGGCGACATCACGCAGACGGACCTGCCTGCCGCCAAGCCCTCGGGCTTGCGGACCGTGATCGACGTCCTGCGTGGCGTGCGCGGCATCGCCTTCACGATGTTCGGATCCCGCGACGTCGTGCGTCATCCACTCGTGCAGCGGATCGTGCAGGCCTATGAATCGCGTGCGCGCGAAGACGAGCCGCGCGAGTCCTGAGCCGCGGCTCGCGCTCGATCTGAGCTGCTCGCTGCGCGGCGACGGGCGCCTGCCGCGGGTCGCGCAGTTCTCTCGCTGGGCGCGCGCCGCGCTCCCGCCGGAGCGGCCGCACGTCGCCCTCTCGATCCGTATCGTGGGCGCCACCACCAGCCGCCGGTTGAACGAGCGCTATCGAGGCAAGCCCCGCCCGACCAACGTGCTTTCGTTCGCGGGTCCCGGACTTCTGCCCGACGGCGGTTTCGGGCTCGGCGAGCTGGTATTGTGCGCTCCGGTCATCGAGCGCGAGGCGCGGGCCGGCTCACGAGCGCCGCTCGCGCACTGGGCCCACCTGACCGTGCACGGCGTGCTGCATCTGCGCGGATACGACCACGAGCGCGACGACGAGGCCCGCAGAATGATGTTCCTGGAGCGTCAAATCCTTGATCGCCTTGGGTTTTCGGACCCATATGCGTGATCTTGTATGCTAGCGGGCGATGACGGACCAGTCACAGGGCGGCACCGGCCGCTGGTTGAAGAGAATCACCCGTTCGATGGCCGCGGAGCCCCGCGATTCCGCGGAGCTCATCGACGTGCTGCGCGAGGCGAGTGCGCGCGGCCTGTTCGACGCCGACGCGCTCGTCATGCTCGAAGGCGTGCTCTCGGTGGCCGACACCCAGGTTCGGGACATCATGATCCCGCGCTCGCAGATGGCGTTCGTCGCTCACGACGAGTCGCCGGAGCGCATCGTCGCCCACGCCGTCGAATCCGGTCATTCGCGCTTCCCGGTGATCGGCGAGGACCGCGACGAGATCCTCGGAATCCTGCTCGCCAAGGATCTGCTGAGGTTGCAGGTCGAAGCGGCCGAGACGTTCGACATCCGCGAATACATGCGTCCGGCGGTTTTCGTCCCGGAGAGCAAGAGGTTGAACGTGCTGCTCAAGGAATTCCGGCGCAGCCACAACCATATCGCGATCGTCGTCGACGAGTACGGCGGGGTCTGCGGTCTCGTCACGATCGAGGACGTGATCGAGCAGATCGTCGGCGAGATCGACGATGAGCACGACGTCGAGGACGATCAGAATATCCGCAAGGAGGGCCCGCGCGAGTTCTCCGTGCGCGCCCTGACGCCGATCGGCGAATTCAACCGCTATTTCGGCACCCGGTTCTCCGACGAGGAATTCGACACGATTGGCGGCCTTCTGATGCAGGAATTCGCTCGCCTGCCCCGTCGCGGCGAGACCGCCCGGGTCGAGAACCTGGAATTTCGCGTGATGCGCGCGGACCGTCGGCGGATCGACCTGCTGAGGGTGTCGACTCCGGCCTATTTCGAGCCCCCTTCGGGCGAGGATCACGAGGCCTGAGCGGCCGGACCGGGACGCCGGCAATCGCGACCGACGGCCATCTCGGGTATTCTGCCGGACCACCATGCAAGAACGATACGACCCGGCCTTAGTCGAGGCCGAAGCGCAAGCCTACTGGGAAACACACCGCTGTTTCGTCGCGACCGAGGATCCGGCCCGCGAGAAATACTACTGCCTGTCGATGTTCCCGTATCCGAGCGGCCGCTGCCACATGGGCCACGTGCGCAACTACACGATCGGCGACGTGCTCGCGCGGTTCATGCGCATGAACGGCCGCAACGTGCTCCAGCCCATGGGCTGGGACGCCTTTGGCCTTCCGGCGGAGAACGCCGCGATCGCCAACGGCGTGCCGCCGGCGAAGTGGACCTACGACAACATCGACTACATGCGCCGCCAGCTGAAGTCGCTCGGGCTGGCGATCGACTGGAGCCGGGAGATCGCCACCTGCCGGCCGGAATATTACCGCTGGAATCAGTGGCTGTTCCTGCGCATGCTCGAGAAGGGGATCGCCTACCGCACGACCGGCGTCGTGAACTGGGACCCCGTCGATCAGACGGTGCTCGCGAACGAACAGGTGATCGACGGCCGCGGCTGGCGGACCGGGGCGCTGGTGGAGAAGCGCGAAATCCCGATGTACTACCTGCGCATCACCCGGTATGCCGAGGAACTGCTCGGCGCTCTCGAGCAGATGCAGGGATGGCCGGAGCGCGTGCGCACGATGCAGGCCAACTGGATCGGCCGCAGCGAGGGCGTGAATCTCGCCTTCCCGTACGAGATCGATGGCGAGCGCGGCACGTTGCGCGCGTTCACGACCCGGCCGGATACCATCATGGGCGTCACCTTCTGCGTGGTGGCGGCCGAGCACCCGCTCGCGACCCGAGCCGCGGCCCGCGACCCGCGGCTCGCCGCATTCGTCGGGGAGTGCAAGCGCGGACCCGCCATCGAAGCGGCTCTGGCGACCCAGGAGAAGAAGGGTATGCCCACGGGATTCGTGGTCCGTCATCCGCTGAGCGGAGACGCGATACCCGTCTGGGTCGGCAATTACGTGCTCATGAGTTACGGCGAGGGCGCCGTGATGGGGGTTCCGGCGCATGACGAACGTGATTTCGAGTTCGCCAAGCGCTACGACCTGCCGATCCGTCAGGTCATCGACGTCGAGGGCAAGCCGTTCTCGGCCGATGCCTGGCAACCGTGGTACGCGGAGCACGGGCGCTGCGTGAATTCCGCGCGCTATGACGGTCTCGATCACCGGGCGGCCGCCGAAGCCGTCGCCGCCGATCTCGCCCGCGCCGGACTCGGCGAGCGGCAGACGACCTGGAGATTGCGCGACTGGGGGATCTCGCGGCAGCGCTACTGGGGCTGTCCGATCCCGATCATCCAATGCGAGAGCTGCGGCGCGGTGCCGGTACCTGACGCCGACCTGCCGGTGCTGCTGCCCGAGGGCCTGGTGCCGGACGGCAGCGGCAATCCGCTCGCGAAGCACGGCGAATTCCTCGCCTGCCGCTGCCCGAGTTGCGGCAAGACCGCGCGCCGCGAAACCGACACGATGGACACCTTCGTCGACTCGTCCTGGTATTTCCTGCGCTATGCGTGCAGCGACGATGATCGGGCGATGGTCGACGAGCGGGTGAACTACTGGCTGCCGGTGGATCAATACATCGGTGGAATCGAGCATGCGATCCTTCACCTGCTCTATTCCAGATTCTGGACGCGGGTCATGCACGAACTCGGCCTGGTGCCTTTCCAGGAACCGTTTTCGAACCTGTTCACCCAGGGCATGGTCCTCAACGAGGTGTTCTACCGCAAGCCGCCGTCCGGCAGGATCGAATACTTCAATCCGGCAGACGTCGATGTGCGGATCGATCCGGACGGCAAGCGGCGGACCGCGACCTTGCGCGCCGACGGGCGCGAGGTCCTTTCTGGTGGCGTCGTGACCATGTCGAAGTCGAAGAACAATGGCGTAGATCCTCAGCGTCTGGTGGAGGAGTACGGGGCCGACACCGCGCGCCTGTTCACCATGTTCGCCGCTCCGCCGGAGCAGACGCTCGAATGGTCCGACGAGGGAGTGCAGGGCGCGCACCGCTTCATCAAGCGGCTCTGGAAGGCGGTACACGACCACGTGAGCGCAGGGCCCGTCGAACCGCTCGATCGGGGCTCACTCGACGCGCCACGCCGGGAGATCCGCCGACAGGCGCATCACACGCTCGCCAAGGTGACCGACGACATCGGCCGGAGACGCACCTTCAACACGGCAATCGCGGCCGTCATGGAGTTGCTGAATTCGCTCGGACGGTTCGCGCCGCGTGACCCGCAGGATCGCGCGGTCGTGCAGGAGGCGCTCGAGATCGCCGTGGTCGGTCTCTCGCCGATCGTACCCCACGTCGCGCACACGCTCTGGCGCGAGCTCGGCCACAGTGAGGCGGTCATCGACGTGCGCTGGCCGACGGTCGATGCGGGTGCGCTCGAGCGGGCCGAACTGGAGATCGTCGTGCAGGTCAACGGCAAGCTGCGCAGCCGCATCCGCGTCGCGGCCGACGCCGACGAGGCGGCGGTTCGAGCGGCCGCGCTCGCCGACGCCAACGTCGTGAAATTCGTCGCCGGTGCCGTTGTCCGCAAGGTCGTGGTGGTGCCGGGAAAGCTCGTCAATGTGGTCGTCTGATCGGAATGGCCTGCGCGCCGGATCCGCACGCGCGGCGGTGCTCGGCGTGCTGGCTACGGCGGTCGCGGCCTGCGGTTTCCATCTGGCCGGCGGCGCGCCGCTGCCGAGCGCGCTTGCGCGCCCGTTCCTCTCGTTCGCCGACCCCTACTCGGATTTCTCACGCTCGTTCGAGCAACAGCTGAAGACCGCGGGGGCGACACCGCAAAGGCGAGCCGTCGACGCCAGCGCGACCATCGAGATTTCCCGGGACAGCGTCGAACAACGCGTGCTGTCGGTCTCGCCGAGCAACATTCCGACCGAGTACCTGCTGGTCTACACGGTGACCTACTCGGTGCGCGGGGCTCATGGCGAGCTGCTCGCGCCCCAGACCATCAGCCTCTCTCAGGACTACAGCTTCTCCGAACAGGACGCTCTCGCCAAGGAGCACGAGGCCGAGACCCTGCGCAGCCATCTCGCGCGCGAACTCGCGGCGATCGCGACGCGCCGCCTCGCGGGCCTGAAGTAAATCCGGAGGGCGCGGTTCGCGTGGACGTCCTGCTGGTCAACGGCATCGACCGGATCGACCTCGCGGAATTGCTGGCCCGTTACGGCCTCGATCTGCGCCTGGTCGCCACGGAGACGATTCCCGGCTCCTACTGGGGCGGCCGCGAAGCCGGACTGTCAGGATCGAGGCTGTACGCGCGTCTGGATACGCCGGTGCATTCGGTGCTGCACGAGGCCGCGCACTACGTCTGCATGAGCGCCGAACGGCGCGTCGGCCTCGATACCGATGCCGGCGGCGATCACGCCGAGGAGAACGGCGTCTGCTACCTGCAGGTGCTGCTCGCCGACGAACTTGTCGGCGTGGGCCGCGAACGGATGCTGCGCGACATGGACGCCTGGGGCTACACCTTCAGACTCGGCAGCGCCGGCGCATGGTTTCGCGAGGACGCCGAGGATGCGCGCCGGTACCTGCTCGATCATGGGTTGATCGACGCCGATTCGCGGCCCACCTTCGCCTGCCGCTGAACCCGCCCGTGAGCGGACGCCGCCCGATCGAACGGGTCGAGGCACTGGTCGACGTCGCCGGTTCGCGGCGCGCCGACCGCGGCGCCGCCGCGCAGGACCCTCAGGCCGCGTCGGCGGCCGTGGGGTGCGACTGCATCTCGTAGACGCGGCCAAAGCGGTTGGCGAGGAACTTCGGCAGCGCGATCTCCTCCTGGCGGATCAGTCCGGCGCGGCGCGGCAACTCGTCGGCGGCCAGCATGTCGAGCACCGCGCAGATGCCCCCGGCAGTGGTGATCTGAATCGCGCTGCGCACGCGGCCGCCGATCGGAGCCGCGTAGACCTTGTTGGCGTAGGTTTCCTGGACGAGTTGCCCGCCACGCACGCCGCTCACCGTGACGAACACGATCACCACGTCCTGTAGCGTTACGGGGACGGAGTTCTCGAGGATGTCCTTGAGAAGGTCGCGCCGGTCGCGCAGCCGGAGGTCGTTCAGCAGCGCCTTCATGATCGCGGCGTGACCCGGATAACGGATCGTGCGGTAGTTCAGGTTGCGCACCTTGCCGTCGAGCGTATCGCAGAGCGTGCCGAGACCGCCGGAGGTGTTGAATGCCTCGTAGCGTACCCCGTCGAGCGAGAATTCCTCGAGTTCCTCGAGCGGCTGGGTCTCGCGGCGCACACCGTTGACGATGGCCTCGCAGGGCTCGCAATACTCGTTGATGACGCCGTCGGTGCTCCAGGTCAGATTGTAGTTGAGCGCGTTCGATGGGAATTTCGGCAGCGCGCCGACCCGCATGCGCAGGTCGTGCAGTTCGTCGAACCGCGACGCCAGATCGCTCGCGACGATCGTGATGAATCCCGGTGCGAGGCCGCATTGCGGTATGAACGCGGTCTTCGCGCCTTCCGCGAGCTGTTTGACCGTGCGCGTGCTGGCCACGTCTTCGGTGAGGTCGAGGTAGTGCGCGCCGCTCGCCTTCGCGGCTTCCGCGATCGTGCGGGTCGCATGGTAGGGCGCAGCGCTCAGCACCGCGAACTGACCGCCGAGCAAGCGGCGAAGACCGGCGGCGTCGGTGATGTCGGCCGAGACCTTGGTGACCGGGCGCGAGGTCTCGAGCCGTTCGAGTTGCGCCGGCGAGCGATCGACGACGGTCACGGCATAGTCGCCGCTGCCCGCGAGCAATTCGGCGATCATCGAACCGATCTTGCCCGCACCGACGATGACGATGTTCTTCATGGCTGGCTCCGTAAGTGGCGAATGCCGGGAACTGACCGTGCATTTTTCGGGAAACGACGGACATTTGGTATATTCGATTTAGACAAAATTACCGAGTAGCTTGGTCAATATGACTATAAAAGCCGTCGAAATGCAGGATCCGATCGATGCCCGATTGCTCGCGGCGCTGCGCGACGACGGTCGGGCGACCATCGCCGCGCTCGCCGCCGCGGTCGGTCGCTCGCGGACCAGCGTACAGAGCCGATTGCGGCGCCTCGAGCGTCAGGGCGTGATCCGGGGCTACACGGTGCGCATCGCGCCGGAGCACGATCTCGGCGCGGTGCGCGCGCACGTGATGATCGCGGTCGGCCCGAAGGAGGCGCGTTCGGTGATCGGCGAATTGCGGCGGATCGAGGCGGTCCGCGTGCTGCACTCGGTGAGCGGCGAGGTCGATCTGATCGCGATCGCCGCGACATCGACGGTTGCCGAGATGGATGCCGTGATCGACCGCATCGGTGCGATCGCCGGTGTCGAACGCACCACGTCGTCGATCATCCTGTCGACCAAATTCGACCGCTGATCGGTCGTGCGGACGCACCCGGCGGCGCCGGCGCTCCGGTCGCGAAAATGCCGCCCGCGTTTGTTAAGCTCGCGCTCCATCACAGGCAATTTGCACCGGGAACGCCGATGAAATCGTTCACACCCCACGCCGTACTCACGTTTCTCACCGGACTCGCCGCCGCGCTCGCGCTCTCGAGCAGCGCCATGGCGTCGGCCTCTACGTCGAGCGCGCCTGCCGCGAACGGGCATCCGCCGATCCGCCACGTCTTCGTGATCGTCCTCGAGAACGAGCCGTTCCAAACGAGTTTCGGGCCGAGGTCGGCCGCGCCTTACCTCGCGCAGCAGCTGCCGCGCGAGGGGGCCCTGCTCCGGCGGTATTATGGAGTCGGGCACTTCAGTCTCGACAACTACATCGCGCTGGTGAGCGGCCAGGCGCCAAATCCGGACACGCAGGACGACTGCCCCGTCTACCGCGAATTCGTCGCGACCGGGCCTGCCGACCGCTACGGGGAATTGCCAGGTCGCGGCTGTGTCTACCCCTCCTCGGTGAAGACGATTGCCGATCAGCTCGAGGCCAAAGGGCTCACCTGGGGCGCCTACATGGAAGACATGGGCAAGGATCCGGCTCGCGAGTCGGCGACCTGCGCGCACGCGCCGCTCGGCGCCGAGGATGCGACCGAGCGTGCGACCGCCGGCGACCAATACGCGGCGAAGCACGATCCGTTCGTCTACTTCCATTCGATCATCGACGATGCCGCTCGCTGCGGCGCCCATGTCGTCGCTCTCGATCGGCTCGCACGCGACCTGGACGCGGCGGCGACGACACCGAACTTCGCGTTCATCACCCCGAATCTCTGCCACGATGGCCACGATGCGCATTGCGCCAACGGCGAGCGCGGCGGATTGGCGGGCATCGACCGATTCCTGCGCGTGTGGGTGCCGCGAATCACCGCCTCGCCCGCGTTCCGCAAGGATGGTCTGCTGGTGATCACGTTCGACGAGGGAACCGCCGCGGACGCCTGCTGCGGCGAGCGCGCATTGCCGGGTGGGCCGGCGCCCGGCCGGTTCGGACCCGGCGGGGGACGGGTCGGCGCCGTCTTGTTGTCGCCTTTCATCCGCGCTGGCACGGTGTCGGATCGTCCCTACAACCATTACGCGCTGTTGCGCAGCATCGAGTCCTATTTCGGACTTTCGCCGCTTGGTTTCGCCGGTGCCCCGGGTGTGAGCGTGTTCGGCGCGGACGTGTTCACGGCCGCTCCCTGATCGCCGGACTCCCGCGCCGCCGTTTCGCGGGCGAGTTCGTCGATCAGGCCGCGGCGCCAGAGCTTGCCGACCGGGGTGCGTGGCAGGGCTGCGCGGAATTCGAGCGCCGCGGGCAGTTCGTGCCGGCCCAGGCGATCGGCCAGGAAGGCTCGCAGCTGCTCGAGCGTGAAACGGTCGTGGCCGTCGCGCAGTTTCACATAGGCTTTGGCCGCTTCGCCGCGATAGTCGTCGGGCACGCCGATCACCAGGACTTCGTCGACCGCCGGATGCTCGTAGATCGCCTGCTCGACCATGCTCGGGTAGACGTTGAATCCGCCCGAAATGATCATGTCGTGCTTGCGGTCCACGAGCCGGAACGTACCGTCCGCATCCATGCAACCGACGTCGCCGGTGAGCAGGAATCCGTCGATGAAGGCCGCGGCGGTCTCCTCGGGTCGGCGCCAGTAACCGGGCGAGACGTTCGGCCCGCGCACGCACAGTTCGCCGATCTCGCCGGGATCGAGCACGCGCCGCGGGTCGTCCAGCGCGACGATCCTCAGTTCGACGCCGGGCAGGGGAAGACCGATCAGACCCGGGGCGTGCGCCCGTCCGGGCGGCAGCCGCGTTCCGGCCGGCCCGGTCTCGGTCATCCCCCAGCCACCGGTCAGGCGGCGCCCGGTCAGCCGTTCGATCGTGGCCGCCACTTCGGCGGGTAGCGGCGCGCCACCGGAGCTCAGCACGCGCAAGGACGACAGGTCGCGCGTCGCGATGGCGGGATCGCGCGCGAGCGAGATCCACATCGTCGGCACACCCGGGAAGACCGTCGCGCGGCGTCGTTCGATGTCATCGAGGCTCCTGGTCGGATCGAATCGCGAGCGCAGAAGAATCTCGGCGCCGCGATCGAGTCCGAGCAGCAGGATCGTGGTCAGAGCGTAGATGTGGAACAACGGCAAAACGCAGAGGATCCGGTCCGAGGGACCGATCGCCTCGCCAATGGCCTGGAACCACGCACGGTAGGAGCCGACCGCGGCGCTGAGGTTCGCGTGCGTGAGGATCGCCCCCTTCGGTTGCCCGGTCGTACCACCGGTGTATTGCAGCAGCGCGATCTCGTCGGGATCCTCGGGCCCCGGGTCCGGCTCGAGCAGCGACCCCGGTTCCTGCAGCAGAGGAACTCCCTCCGGGCAGGGTGTTGCCGCAAACCCGCTGTTCTCACCCGCATCGGCGATCAGCAGATGATCGAGCAATCCCGCCGCGCGCAGTGCGATCGCCTGATCGAGCATGGGTCGCGCGCCCAGCGTGACCAGCGTCCTCGCGCCGCTGTCGAGGAGCTTGTAGCGCAGCATCCGCGGCGAATCGAGCGGGCTGAGGTGCACGACACGGC
The DNA here is from genome assembly GCA_028870275.1 of Gammaproteobacteria bacterium. GTDB lineage: Bacteria > Pseudomonadota > Gammaproteobacteria > Steroidobacterales > Steroidobacteraceae > Bog-1198. Next base: position 11,381 of record JAGWPY010000039.1, read on the forward strand.
CACCCACGCGCAGGATCGCGAAGAACGCGATCGGATGAAATACCGTGTTCGGCAGGTATACGGCGACCGCCGTGCCGCGGCCCGTGCCCATCCGCAGCAACGTGGTCGCGGCCGCGTCGATTCGTTGCCGTAACTCCCGGTAGGTGAGCACCTGGCCTTCGAATTCGATCGCGGGCCGATCGCCGTGACGCGCCACCGCCGAGTCGAGCAGAGCGGGCAGGGTACGAACCTCGATCGGCGCGCCCCAATCGAGCGACGGAGGGTAACCTCGCTCCCAGGCGTAGGGTCGGTGTCCCATCGAGCGCGCTTACGCGGCAGTCGGACCGCCGACGCCCAGGTGACCGCTCTTGCGGTAGATCAGGGCGCCACGCTCGCTCGCGAGCGCGACGCGGCTCGCCGGTGGAAATCGCGACCACGTACCGGCGCTGGCCGGCCGGCCGCCGACCCGCGCTTCGCCTTCGACCACGTAGAATTCGGCTCCCAGAGGCCAGTTCTCGGCCGCTCCCGCATGCCCGGGCGCGAGCCGCAACAGGTCGACCCGTTCCCAGGGCGCGGCGTAGAGCGGTGCGACCGCGAGCCCGTCGTCGATCCGTTGCCAGCGACGCGGATCGCGGGTGTCGATGCGAACCGGCGCGCGCTCTTCCGGCGGCATCTGTCGCAGCTTCACCAGGATCACCGCACCCGGTCGGCTGGAGGGCGTATGCCGGGAGCCGGGCGGATTGCGCACGTACCAGCCCGACGGAAAATCGCCGGTCTCGTCGGAGAAGACGCCCTCGAGCACCAGGAACTCCTCGCCCGCGGCGTGCAGATGGGCGGGAAATGCCGACATCGGTGCATAGCGCACCAGTGAGGTCGCGCGCGCGACCTCCTCGCCGTCGCGCTCGAGCATGCGCCGCTCGACTCCGGCCGCCGGCGATGCGACCCAGGGCAGGGTCGCGCCGTCGACGACCGCGGGCAAGGAGAGGTCAGCGTTGATCCGCATCCGTGCGTGCCTGCCTGTGGGTTTGCGATTGCGCGGCCATCGCCGCAGTGTCGGTCAGTTCGCCAGGGCGGGCAAGCCGGACACCCGGCCGGTTAGACTGTCGGCCTGACGGGTCGGCAGGCGGCGACCCGGGCGCGAAGTGTCGGCGAGGTCGATCGAGGAGGTGGCGATGAGAGCGGCGTACTACACGCGACGAGGTCCGGCTCGCGAAGTGCTGCAGGTTGGCGAGGTCGACGATCCGCGGCCGCAGGCGGACGAAGTGCGGGTGCGCGTGCTCGCTTCCGGCGTCAATCCCTCGGACTGGAAGAGTCGCAGCGGTCTGACGACGAGCGCGCCGGTCGACGGAATGGTAATCCCGCACAGTGACGGCGCGGGTGTGGTCGAGACGGTCGGAGCCGGCGTCGATCCGCGACGGATCGGCGAGCGCGTGTGGCTGTGGAACGCGCAGTGGCAACGGTCTCGCGGTACCGCTGCGGAGTTCGTCACGTTGCCGGCGCGCCAGGCAGTGACCTTGCCGGCCGGCGTCGACTTCGAGGTCGGTGCCTGTCTCGGCATACCGGCGATGACCGCGCTGCAGGCCGTGCGGCTCGCGGCCGTCGCCC
>JAGWPY010000040.1 GCA_028870275.1 Gammaproteobacteria bacterium
GGTCTGCTGTTGAGTCCGGTCGTCGCGGCGGCCGCAATGAGCCTGAGCTCGGTCTCGGTGATCGGCAACGCCTTGCGGCTGCGGCGCGCCGCATTGTGAGCGGCCGGTCGGGCCGCGTCGCGTTCAGAACTGTGCGTGTACTCGCAGCGCGGCCACCGCGGCCGGGCCCCGGTCCCGGTTGTAGCCGGGGTTCCAGATCTGCTGCAGGTCGAGACTGACCGCGGCGTGGCGGCCAAGCGCGGCTTGATAATAGGTCTCGACGATGCGTTCCGGACCCGGATGCGGCAGGCGGCCGTCGCCGATGAGGATGCCGAGGCCGCCGGCCGCGAGGTAGCGTTCGCGCGCCGCCGAGATGCCGTTGCTGATCGCGGCCAGCGCCCAGGTATCGCCGGCGCGATGCCAGGCCGCGCCGTTCGCAGAGAAGCCCAGGGTCAGTGTGCGGTCGACGTCCGTGAACTCGTAGGCCTCGACGTTGCCGGAACCGCGGCCGGCCCGTGCGAACAGGCCGAGCGAATCGCCGATCGACTGGTCCATCGACACGCTGAGGCCGGTGCGATCGCGATACGCGCGCACCGAAGCGGGATCGGGCGCGGCGCCGCTGCCGGCCGCCGCCGCGACCGCGGCGTCGAGCAGCGCCATGCGCGCATGACTGTCGTAGCCGGTCAGGCGCAGAGTGCCGGGGCGCATTCCCAGTCTGTAGCGCCGCTCCATCTCGAGGATGGTCTGGTATTCGTGAAAGCCGGGCTCCAACCGCGCGCTGTTGGGCACATCCGACAGGTCGAACAGTCCGCCGCGCAGGGTCCAGGGGCCTTGGTACCACTCGAGCGCGCCGCCGACCGTATATCCCCAGGCGTCGGCCGCATAGTCGAAGGTGGCGGCGTCGATCGCGCCCCAGTTCAGGAAGTCGGCCCGTGGGTCGTGCGCGAAACGATTCGCGTCGAAGAGGTCGGTGACCGAGAACTTTCCGACCGTGAGCACGATGCGGTCGCGAGTGACACTTTCGCCGAGTTCCATCGCATCGGCCCCGAGCCGGCGCTCTGGGCCGCCCAGATTCCAGACGCTGCGCACGAAGGCGCGAGGCAGACGAAGGTAGGGTGTGCGCTGGCCGACCTTGTAGGCCTCGCCGCTCGGGAATCCGGCGGCACCGAGCGTGTCGTCGAGACCGAAACCCTGGTCGATTTCGGGGCTGATCCAAAACTGGCTCGTCCCCGAGATGCGCCAGCCGAAGAACAAGGTGGCATCGAAGGTCTCGCGGCCGATCCGTGGACTCAGACTGTTGCGCCCGGCGTACGGTGCGCGGAATCCGGCCGTGGCCTGTTCGACGAGCGTCGCCTGGCCGTGAATCGCGAAACCCGCTTCGGTCACCGCCGCGTCGTTCGCGAGGGTATCCGGTGCCGCCCAGACCGGAGTCACGCAGAGGGCGGTCAGAACGAGCCCGAGCCAGGTGCGTGGTGGCCGGGCGGGAGCCGCGGTCGAGCGAATCGCCCCGCAGATCGGCTGCTCGTGCTTCGACATCATCGGTTCGATCTCCGTTCCGGCCGCTGGCGTATTGCCCGAAGGCGGCGCACAATACTCTACCGGGGTATAGTACTCAAGGAGTGCGAATGGGGCACGTGGCCGAAGAGAAGACCAAGCTGTTGAATCGCGTCAAGCGGCTGCGCGGCCAGATCGAGGCGATCCAGCGCGCGGTCGAGGCGGACCAGGAATGCATGGGCGTGTTGCAACAGGCGACCGCCTGCCGCGGAGCGCTCGACGGTTTCATCGCCGAGGTGATCGAGGATCACATCCGCGAGCACATCCAGGGCGGTCGCGCCGAGGACGGGCGCATGCGCTCCGGCGCGGCCGAGGAGTTGATCGACATCATCCACCAGTACCTGCGGCGCTGACCTCGATGGGCGCGAACGCGAAGCGAGAGACGATGAACGGACACAGGGCGGCGGGTGCGGGTCGGCCGACCGTGCGATTCCGCCTGGACTTCATGCCGCGATGCGCCGTGGGTATCGGCAAGATCGAACTGCTGGAGGGCATTGCCCGCACGGGCTCGCTGTCGAGCGCCGCCCGCGCGATGGGCATGAGCTACCGGCGCGCCTGGCTGCTGCTCGAGGACCTGAACGCAAGCTTCGATCGGCCGGTTGCGACCACGACGACCGGTGGCCGCGGTGGCGGCGGAGCCGAGCTGACCGAGTTCGGCGCGCTGCTGGTCGAGCGGTATCGGCAGATCGAGCGGCAGATCAACGAGGCGGCGCGAGGGCTGCTCGTCGAACTGCAGGCGCATGCGCGTGCGCATCGGTCGAACGGGGACGTGAGGCCCGTCAAACGCAGTCTGCGCTGAAGGGTGAGGCATGCCCGGCAGAGTCGCCGGACGCCGCGGGTCGCCGGCCGGATGGCGTGCCCGTTGATCCCAACGAGGCATGCCACCCGGCCGGGGGCTATCGCCGGACCTCAGTCGCGTCCGTGGCTCGCGAACGCCTGTACGAAATTCCAGCCGTTCGGCGTGCCGACGCCGGTCGCCGGATCCCAACCGGGTCCCGCCTGGAGCGAGGAGTCGGTGCCGAAGGTCAGCACGAACCAGCGGGTCGAGTAGGGGCTGTGGTAGAGCGCGCTCACGAACGAGGGCTGGCCCTGCAGCGGCAGGGCGAGGTCCCAGGTCGTCAGGTTCTGCGTGCCGTTGGAGTCGGTCAGGGTTCCGGTCACGTTCGTGCGTGAGGACGGCGCCGCACCGATGTCCATGATCGCGCCGCGCGGCATGTCGTAGAGGTAAGGCGCGGCTTCACCGAGCGGGTGCCCGGCGCGCTGGACCGCGATGCCCCAGAGCGCCGAGAACATCGGTGTCGCGAGACTCGTGCCGCCAATCACCCCGATACTCTGGTCGCCCTGCGCATCGACGCTTTCGACGATCTCGACGCCGGTGTACGGATCGGCGACCCAGGAGACGTCCGGCACCATGCGCCGCTGACCGCCGAGTTCGCGCTGGAACCGCGGCAGGGGGTAGACGTTGCTGGTGCCGCCGCCACCGCCGAACACGAAGCCCTCATTGAGCGGTGGATCGACGGGCGGGCTGCCGAGCGATGCCTTGTCGGCGAGTTCGGTGATGTTGTTGCCCCAGCTGGTCTGGAAGGCGATGTGCTGGTTCCGATCGAGCGCCACGCTGACGCCGCCGACGCCGGTCGCATAGGGCGAACTCGCCGGGTAGTTCACGTCCTGGTAGGAGAGGTCGAAGGTCTCGTTGCCCTCGTCTCCGGTCGCGAAGTTCACGGCGATGCCCCGAGAGTTGGCGAGCATCAGTACCTGATCGCCCGACTGGCGCAAGGGCTCATCCGTGCCGGACTCGTAGCCGGACCAGCTGTTCGAGATCGCCACCACACCGGGCTGGGTCGCCGCAGTCGCGATCGCCGCGAACAGGTCGTCGAACGAGTTGCTCGGCGCGACCACCAGCAGGATGTTCGCCCCCGGCGCGACCGCATGCACCCACTCGACGTCGAGTGTCGTCTCGTCCGCCCAGCCGGCATTTGCGTCACCCGAGAACGGCGATTCGGTCGAGGTGCCGAGCACGGTCAGATTCGCGGGCGGCAGGCCCATCGCCGCGGAGAACGTCGCGAGGTCCTGCTGCACGGTGGTCGAGCCATAGGCGTCGACGATCGCGACCGTCTCGCCGGTGCCATCGAGCCCCGCCTGGTACAGAGGCGTGAGGTTGTAGGCCGTCTGCAGCTCGCTCGGCTGGTAGCCGCAGGGCGACAGTGAACCGAGCTGCTGCGTGCTGACCGGCGCTCCGTAGCGCAGGCCCTGATAGGTCGCGGACGCGCCATTGCCGCTGAAGCTCTCGGAGATGGCCGGATAGAAGCACTGTGCGGAAAAGAACAGGCCCTTCGCGCCGGCATTGAGCGCGACCAGTTTCGGGATCATGCCCTCGGCATCGGTTGCCCGGGCGACATTCGGTCTGACCCCCGACTGTCCCGGCGGGCGCGCGACGTTCGGGCGCGCGCCGAGCGTCGACAGACCGCCGACCGAGGCGACCAGCGGCGCGATCGGCTGCGGTACGACGGGGCGGGTCGGGCTCGCGTGGAAGCGTTCGCCGTTCAGCGTGTAGCGATGCAGGTTCACACCGAACACCGACTCCGCGCGACCGGTCGTGCCGGTGGCCTTCACGAAGAAGTTGTTCGGGCCGACACCGGTCACGGTGAACCCCTCGGACTTGAGATACCGGCTCACGACCGCGACGTCGCCCGCCGAGGGCGCGAACCGCGCGCTCGCCTGCGCATTGCTGAGCCATTGCGTACGACTCTGCTGCGGCTGGGCGAGCATCTGCTTCAAGGCCTGCGCGTCATGCAGCTTCAGCCAGACCGTGATGTTGATCGAACTCGCCGGGTCCATCGGACCCAAGTCGGTGGCCCGGGCGAGCGGTGAGCGCGCGGCGAAGCCGACGCCACCGGCATGGGCGATCGCGCCCAGCGCCGGAAGCGCCGAGAGACAGAGCGCGGCGAAACGAACCGATATTCGACGTTGCATTTGGTACACCCCTAGCTTCGTGAGCAAACGCCCGACGGCCAGCATCGATCTCTCGAAAAAAGTGTTGACCTGAAGCGCGCTCGGTTGAAAGTCCCTTTCGAAGATTTTTGTTTGATCCTGCCCGCCACAGATCTCGGGATCCCGGGCTTCGAAGCGAATCACGCTACATCCGGCCGGATTGCGCGTCAACGCAAATGAGATCGAAGTGCGCATCCGGAATTTTGACATAATCGACGGTCGGGCGACCGCGGCTCGAACGGTGGGGCGGCGCTCGGCCGCTCGCGAAACGCCCGGCTCAGAATCGCGCCGCGACGATCGCTTCGATCCAGGCGTGGACCAGCGGGTAGGCGGGTGCGGCGACCACGGGCAACGCGAGGATCAGGGCGAGCAGCGCCCGCAGGGATCGTCGCTCCGGCATGCGAACCGGCGCGGCGAGCAGGCCACGCACGCGTTCTTCGACCTCGCCGCCATCGATTGCGACGCCGAACGGATGCGCGGGCCGCTCGACGGA
>JAGWPY010000002.1 GCA_028870275.1 Gammaproteobacteria bacterium
ACCGCCACTCGGCCAAGATCGTCGTCTGCAATTCGATGGTGAAGCACCGCCACGCGGGCGGCGAGTACAACCTCAGGCGCAGCGAATGCGAGCGTGGCCTCGACTCTCTGCGCGCGGCGTGGGCCGCGGACCCGGCGGCGGGCCGCGGGCGCCTCGAGTCGCTGCGCGACGTCGATGCGCCGCTGCTCGAGGCGCATCGCGCCTGCCTGGACGAGGTCAGTCTGCGTCGCTGCCGCCACGTGGTCGGCGAGAATGCGCGCGTGCTCGCCGCGGCGGCCGCGCTGGAACGTGGTGATCCGCTGGCATTCGGCGCGTGCATGTATGCCTCGCACGCGAGCCTGCGCGACGACTATGCGGTCAGCTGCCCCGAACTCGATCTTCTGGTCGAACTCGCCTCCTCGGTCGACGGTGTCTACGGGGCGCGCATGACCGGCGGAGGCTTCGGCGGCTGCACCGTCAACCTGATACGCGCCGAGGCCCTGGCACGCTTCGGCGGACGAGTCGTCGACGGCTACCGTCGCGCCACGGGGGTCGAGCCGGAGATCTACGTGTGCAACAGCGCCGACGGCGCATCCCTCCTGGAGGCCGCATGAGTCCGTCGGACGGGACCGCGCCGCCCGAAAAGGCCCTCCAGGCGCACGCACACCGACGCTTCAATCCGCTGACCGGCGAATGGATCCTGGTCTCTCCCGAGCGGATGACGCGGCCCTGGCAGGGGCGGATCGAGGACGCCGCCAAGGACGCGCGCGCCGCGCACGACCCGGCCTGCCACCTCTGCCCCGGCAACGCGCGCATCGGCGGCGCGGTCAACCCGCACTACACCGGGACCTTCGTGTTCGACAACGATCATCCCGCGCTGACCCCGGGAAGCCCGGACCTTCCGGCCTCCTCGTCGACTCTGCTGCAGGCGCGCGCCGAGCGGGGGATCTGCCGCGTTCTGTGCTATGCGCCGCGCCACGATCTGTCGCTCGGTGCGCTGCCCGTCGAGTCGATCCACGGGGTCGTGGACGCCTGGGCGGCCCAGTTCGCCGAGCTCGCCACGGTCGACTGGATCAACGCGGTGACCATCTTCGAGAATCGCGGCACGATGATGGGAGCGAGCAGCCCGCATCCGCACGGGCAGATCTGGGCGAACGAGAGTGTGCCCTACGAGATCGAGCGTGAGTCGCGACGCCAGCGCGAGCACCTCGAGGTCCACGGCCGCTGTCTGCTGTGCGAATATCTCGCGACCGAACTCGCCGTCGGCGAGCGGGTCGTCGGCGCGAACGAGCATTTCGTGTCCCTGGTGCCATTCTGGGCAACCTGGCCGTTCGAGACCCTGGTGCTGCCGCGCAATCACGCACGTTCGCTGCTCGATCTGGATCCGGCGGCGCGGGCCGACTTCGCACGGATCCTCAAGGACATCACCGAGCGCTACGATGCCCTGTTCGGCATCGAGTTCCCGTATTCCATGGGTTTGCATCAGCGGCCCACGGATGCCGCGGAGCAGGGTCATTGGCACCTGCACGCGCACTTCCATCCGCCCCTGCTGCGTTCGGCGACGATCCGCAAACACATGGTCGGTTACGAGCTGTTCGCGGGGCCGCAGCGCGATCTGACGCCGGAGGCGGCGGTGGCGCGTCTGCGCGGCGCCGGCCGCCGGCTCGGGTGAGGTCCCCATGGTGCTCGGCAAGGCGATCTTCATCGGCGGTCTGACCGGGCTGCTGTTCGGCTTCGACACGGCGGTGATCTCCGGCGCGACCCACGGGCTGGCAGCCGCCTTCTCGCTCGGCGCGTCCGGGCTCGGTTGGGCCGTGTCGAGTGCGCTCTGGGGCACGCTGATCGGGGCGATGCTGGCAGGGCATCCCGGCGATCGGTACGGCGCGCGAAACTGCCTGCGGGTGATCGCAGGCATGTACTGGGTGTCGGCGCTGGCGAGCTGCGCCGCACCCTCGCTCGGATGGTTCGTCGTCGCCCGTGCGATCGCGGGTCTCGCGGTCGGGGCCTCGACCGTGCTCGCGCCGACCTATCTGGCCGAGATCGCCCCGGCCGACCGGCGCGGTCGGGTCGTCGGCGTGTTCCAGCTCAACGTCGTCGTCGGCATCCTGTGCGCCTACCTGAGCAATTTCCTGATCGGCCTCGCCGGGCTCGGCACGAACGAGTGGCGATGGATGTTCCTGGTCGCGATCGTCCCGGCGAGTCTCCTGATCACGTATCTCGCCACGATCCCGAACAGCCCACGCTGGCTCGCGATGCGCGGGCGCGTCGAGGAATCGGCCGCGGTCCTCGCGACCATCGGCGTGACCGACGTGTCGGCCGAACTGGCCGGTTACGCGCGAGCCCGAGAGGCGGGCGACG
>JAGWPY010000041.1 GCA_028870275.1 Gammaproteobacteria bacterium
AGTGCGCGGACCGCATCGCCGGGGCGTTCAATCCACAGCTGGCGAGTTCGGCATCCTCGCCGGTGCCGGTCGCGATCGAAGCGCACGTCGTCGGCGCGGTCGCCGCGCGCGCCGGCCTTGCGCCCGGCGCCGCGGGTCATTTCGCGACCGGCGGCTCGGAGGCCAACGGCACGGGACTGCTCTCGGCGCTCACGGCGGCGCATCCCGGATTCTCGACCGATGGCGCGCGCGCCTTTGCGGGGCCGCCGCGCTTCTACACCTCGCGCGAATGCCACATCGCCTGGCTGAAGATCGCCCATCAGTGCGGCGTCGGCCGAAGCGCGCTGCGGCTGATCGAAACCGATGGTCGCGGCCGGCTCGACCCGGGGTCCCTCGGCCGCGCGATCGCCGAGGACCGCGCCGCAGGCGCCGTGCCCGTGATGGTCGTGGCCACCGCGGGCACGACCGGCTCCGGGATGATCGATCCACTACGCGAATGCGCGGCCATCGCCCGAACCGAGGGGCTCTGGTACCACGTCGATGCCGCCTGGGGCGGCGCGGCTCTGGCCTCGGACCGGCTCCGGCCTCTGCTCGCGGGCATCGAGCTCGCGGATTCGATCACGATCGATGCGCACAAATGGCTCGCGACCACCATGGGCTGCGCTCTGCATCTGTCGAGCCGGCCGGCGGTGCTCTCCGAGGCCTTTCATTGCTCGACCAGCTTCATGCCCTCGCGCGAGCCCTCGATCGACCCGTATATCAACACCATGCAATGGTCCCGCCGTTTCATCGGACTGCGGCTGTTCTTCACGCTCGCGGCGGCCGGCTGGAACGGACTCGGCGCGCACGTCGAGCGCGGCGTCGAGGTGATCGCGCGCGCGGCCGCGAGTCTCGAAGGACGCGGCTGGCGGATGCTGAACGACCCGGCGCTCGCGGTACTGAACGTGCTGCCTCCGACGGGCCGGCCTCCGGTACGGGAGATCGTCCGGCGGGTGGTCCAGTCCGGACGCGCCTGGGTCGCGCCGACCGTGTTCGAAGGCAGGGACGTGGTGCGCATCTGCGCGACCAACGGCGAGTCGGGCGCCGCGGACCTCGAGGAACTGGTGGACGCGCTCGACTCGATGCGTTGACCGGCCCGGGTCGAAACGCCGAACGGCGCGAACCCTTCAGGCTAGGCGGCCGCGCCGCGCGACAGGACTCCGGTCACGAGCGCCTCGATCGCCGCGAGCGAGTGAAAATTCTCCGGCGTGATCGCTTCCGGCGGAATGGAGATGTCGAAGGCCTCCTCGACGCTCAGCATCAGATTGACCATCTTCAGCGAGCTGACGCCGAGATCGCTCAGCTGCCGCTCGAACGGAAACGGGTCCGGCAACGGCACGGACGGGCCGAGCAGTTCCCTGACCAGGGCCACCAGTCGTTCGCTCACATTGGTCATCGGCTCTACCATTCCATCCGTCGCCTTCGAGGACCCCGGCCGCAAGGCGCATGATAGCCCTGAGGCCGCGGCGCCGATCGTCGATCAGTGCGCATTCCGGCGCACATTATGCCCGCAGCCGCGGCGCCGATGCGAGCGGCCGCGAGCCGCGACGCGACGGGCAAGCGGGAACCGCTCACACTACGGATCATCCACAGGCGAATTTCGCCGGTTTGGTGGTACGCTCGCGCGGTGTTCAGCAGCGGAGACACGGCGAATGGAAGCACAACGATCGGCGGCCGGCGCCATGCCGGCCCAGGGCCCGGGCACCATCCGCGGCAGTCTCTCCGACCGCGCCAAGGCCGCGCGCGAAGTCGCCGAGCGCCATGCCGGCGAAGTGGATGCGCAGGGACGCTTCCCGCGCGAGGCCTTCGACGAGATCCGCCGTCAGGGCCTGCTCGGCATCATGGTACCGCGCGCTCTCGGCGGCGAAGAAGCGAGTGTTCGCCAGATCGTCGACGTCTGTTACGCGCTCGGCCAGGGCTGCGCCTCCACCGGACTGATCTACGCGATGCACCAGGTGAAGATGGCCTGCATCGTCCGCCACACGCGCGGCAGCGCCGCGCTCGAGTCGATCCTGCGGCGCATCGCCGCCGAACAGCTCCTGCTCGCCTCCTCGACCACCGAGGGCAAGGGCGGCGGCAACGTGCGCTCGAGCGACGCGGCGATCGTGCCGGAGGGCGACCAGGTGACGCTCGAACGCGCCGCGACGGTGATCTCCTATGGCACCGAGGCGGACGGACTGGTGACCACGGCGCGCCGGTCGGTCGACGCGCCTCCCAACGACCAGGTGCTGCTCGTGCTGCTGAAGTCGGACTACACGCTCGAATGGCTGCAGGGCTGGGACACGCTCGGCATGCGTGGCACCCGCAGCGAGGGGTTCAAGCTGCGCGCGCGCGCCCCGGCCGCGCAGATGCTCGCCGAACCCTACGAGCGGATCCACTCCGCCACGATGGTACCGAGCGCGCACCTGATGTGGGGCGCCGTGTGGACCGGGATCGCCGCGGCCGCGGTCGGCCGCACCCAGGCCTTCGTGCGCGACGTGATGCGCAACTCGCGCGGCCAGACGCCGCCCGGCGTCGCCCATTACACCCAGGCGCTATCGACTCTGCAGCTGCTGCGCGGCCAGCTCGCGTCCGCGCTCGAGCGCTATGAACAGGCCATGTCCGACGAGAAGAAGATCGCCTCGCTCGAATTCCAGTCGACGATCACGCTTCTCAAGGTACAGATCTCGGAGCTCGCGACCACGACCGTGTTGTCGGCGCTGCGTGCCTGCGGACTCTCCGGTTACCGCAATGACAGCGAGTTCAGCATCGGCCGGCATCTGCGCGACGTGCTCTCCTCGCCGATCATGATCAACAACGAGCGAATCCTCGCAAACCTGGCGGCGCCCTCGCTGATGACCCCGCTGCCGACGACGATCGGCGCGTGAGTCGCGGACCATGAACGATCAGCAGCACCCCGTCACCTCATCGGCCGACTCGCTGGCCGCGCTCACGCCGCACCTGTTCCGGCCTCTCGGCGCGCAAGGCGTATATGCACGCACGGCGCTCTACGCGCAGATCCTCGAGCGTCTCGAGTGCTACATCACCGGTCTGCGCGATCTCGGGTCCGAGGTGCTGCGCTTTCCGCCGGTCATGAGCCGGATGCAGCTCGAGCGCTCGGGCTATCTGAAGAGCTTTCCGAACCTGCTCGGCTGCGTCTGTGCGCTGCATGGGAGCGAGTCCGAGATTCGCACGGCGGCCGAACGACATGAGAGCGGCGGGGATTGGACCGCCTCGCTCGGCCCCTCGGATCTCGTGCTCACTCCGGCAGCCTGCTATCCGGTCTATCCGCTGGTCGCCTCGCAAGGGCCGCTCGCCTCCGACGGACGCCTGTTCGACATCGAGGCCGACTGCTTCCGGCGCGAGCCGTCGACGCATCTGGACCGGCTGCAGTCGTTCCGCATGCGCGAGTTCGTGCGCATCGGCACTCCCGAGGAAATCGTCGCGTTCCGCGAACGCTGGATGGAACGCGCGCCGCGGATCGCCGCGGACCTCGCCCTGCCGCATGCGATCGACGTCGCCAACGATCCGTTCTTCGGGCGGGTCGGCAAGGTGATGGCGGTCAGCCAGCGCCAGCAGGCGCTGAAATTCGAGTTGCTGATCCCGTACTATCCCGGAGCGACGCCGACGGCCTGCATGAGCTTCAACTACCACCGGGACCACTTCGGCCTGGTCTGGGACATCCGCAGCGCCGACGGCGCACCGGCGCACACCAGCTGCGTCGCGTTCGGCATCGACCGACTCACCGTCGCGCTGTTCGCGGTGCACGGCGCGGACCCCGGCCGCTGGCCGGCGGAGACGCGACGGTCGCTCGGGCTCTGAGTCCGCCCGCGGTCGCCGGCCGGATGCCCCTCGATCCGAGCGTCGCGCGCTTCCTGCGGCTGCTCGGCGCACGCGGCGCCGGGAGCGCCGACGACGACCTCGCCGCGCGCCGCGCCGGGCTCGCCGAGCTGATGCGGTTCGGCGGCCCTCCGCCGCCTGCCCAGAGCGAGGATCGAAGACTTCGCGGGTCCGGGGGCGACCTGCGCGTGCGCATCATCACGCCCCCAGGTCTCGCGGCCGGCCCGGGTCCCGGGTTGGTCTATTTTCACGGCGGCGGACTCGTCGCCGGCAGCATCGATACTCATGATCCGCTCGCCCGGGCATTGGCCGTGTCGGCCGGCTGCCGCGTCGTCTCGGTCGAATACCGGCTCGCGCCGGAGGCCCCGTTCCCGGCCGCGCTCGACGACGCCGTCTACGCCGTACGCCAGGTGCGCGCCGATCCGGAAGGCTTCGGAATCGACGGGAGTCGTTTCGGCGTCTGCGGCGATTCGGCCGGCGGCACCCTCGCGGCCGCGGTCTGTGCGACGCTCGCCGCGGAAGCAGGCCCCCCGCTCGCCATGCAGGTCCTGCTCTGCCCCATACTCGATCACAGCCGGTCGAGCGCCTCGCGGCGCGAATACGCCAGTGGCCATCTGGTCGGACAGGCGATCCTCGACCAGGACCTCGCGCTCTACCTCCCTCGGGGCACCGACCCCGCCGACCCGCGCGTCTCGCCGCTGCGCGCCGCCGACCTGCGCGCCCTGCCACCGACCCTGGTGCACACGGCCGAGTGCGATCCGTTGCGCGACGAAGGCCACGCATATGCCGAACGCCTCGGCCGCGAAGGCGTCGCGGTGTCTTATACTTGCCACCCGGGCATGATTCATCTGTTCTACGGACTGGGAGCCGTGATCCCCTATGCGCATACCGCCCTCGATCGGATCGGTGCCGAGATCCGCGCCGGCTGGCGCTGAGCCGCACCGGAGCCTGGCCGCATGAGTGCCGAGACGCTGCGACAGCTGCACGCCGCCCGCATGGCCGGGGACCTCGCGGCCATGACACGGCTGTTCGCCGCCGAAGGACGATTCGAGATCCGCGGCGCGAGCGCCGACAAGCCGATCGCGATCAGCGCGACGAGCCTCGCCGAATTCCGGCCCTGGCTCGCGATGCTCGTGAAGGTGTTTCGCTTGAGCGACTACCAGCTGATCTCGACGATCAGCGAGGCCGGCCACGTCGCGGCGCGCTGGCGCGCGAACATCGCCTCGAAGGTCACCGGCAGCACCGTGCCGACGGAGCTCATCGACCTGGTCACGATGCGTGACGGGCTGATCGTCGAGTACTGCGAGTTCTTCGTGCCGCGCTGAAGCGCGCCTGCCGGTCCGGCGGTGTGCGGCTACCTTGGCATGTCGATGAAGACGGGCCGCGCCGAGACGGCCACCGAGTTGATTTCGAATGTATGCCGGTCCGGCGAACGCACGAGTTCGAGCCACACGAGTCCCGGCCTCGCCACGGTCACATCGAAGCGGGAGACCAATCGCTCCCCTTTCAACCCCGTACCGTCAAGGCGCCCAAACAGGCGGCACGGTCTGTCGAAGTAAGCCAGTATCAGCCCGTCTCCCGTGTCTGCATCCTCGAAACGACTGCCCGATCCGAACATTTGATAATCGAGGGTAAGGGGCATCGGCGCCACCCGCGCCAGCCGCGTATTCGGCGGCTCGATTCTCAGTCCACCGGCATGAGCGTCGCGGGACAGCGGTCTTGCCCGCACCGCGATCGCCGTTTGGATCGTGTTCATTTCGAGCACTGCATGCCCTGCTTGGACGCGCAGATCGGCCAGAGGCCCGCCGTCGTCGCTTCCCTGTATCGCCCCGGGAATCGCGAACAAGCGCAACGCCGTTACGTCCGGTTGAGAATGGTGATATCGGGGGGCAATCAGCGAGTAATCGAAGCGGATCGGGATATCGACCCAACGGTAGTTCGCGGCGGGTGCGGTGGGAGGCGTGGAACATCCGGCGAGCACGATCGCCACCCAAGCCGATAAAACAACGATTGGCCGGCCGCGTCGTACAGTATTTGCCATTTTGGCGTCCCCACGGGGATTCGAACCCCGGTTCTCACCGTGAAAGGGTGGTGTCCTAGGCCTCTAGACGATGGGGACGAGACCTTTGCCGATGCGAGCCGCGCCGTGCCTCCGCGGACGCCGGATGGGAAACTGGTGGAGCCAGGCGGGATCGAACCGCCGACCTCTTGCATGCCATGCAAGCGCTCTCCCAGCTGAGCTATGGCCCCAATGGAGGCGCGGCAAGTTACCTGAGCCGGCGTGATTCGTCAAGGAAATGAACGGGCTAGGGCCGGAAGTCGGGCTTTGGTTCGCGGACGGCCCCGCACGCTCAGGCGCGCCAGCGGGCGAGCGCGCGCTCGATCCGTCGCAGCGACTCTTCCCGGCCGAGCAGCGCCAGCGTCGCATCGATCGGCGGGGAGACCGTGCCGCCGCAGACCGCGAGGCGCAAGGGCTGCGCGAGCTTGCCGAGCGCCGCTCCCGCGGCGGTCGCGACCTCGTTCACGACCGCGTGGATCAGGGCGGCGTCCCAGCCGTCCAGCCGATCGAGCCGGGCGGCGGCCTCGGCCAGCATCGCGATCGACTCCACCGTGATGTGCTTGCGCACCGCCTTCTCGTCGTAGTCCGCGGGCGGCTGAAAGAAGAACAGGCTGTTCGCGGCCATCTCTTTCAAGGTCTTGGCACGCTCGCGCTGCGCGAGCGCGATCGCCTCGAGATGCGCGTCGTCATCGCAGGCGATGCCGAGCTGCTGCAGTTGCCAGCGCAGCGGCTCGACCAGACGCCGCGGCTCGGCCCGCATCATGTGCTGCTGGTTGAGCCAGGCGAGCTTTTCGGCATTGAACGCCGAGGCCGATTTGTTGACGTCGGTGATGTCGAAGGCGCGGACCATCTCCTCGATCGAGAAGATCTCCTGATCACCGTGCGACCAACCGAGCCGCACGAGATAGTTGAGCAGGGCTTCGGGCAGATAGCCCTCGTCGCGGTACTGCAGCACGCTCACGGCGCCGTGGCGCTTCGACAGCTTGGCGCCGTCGGCCCCGAGGATCATCGGCAGATGCGCGTAGACTGGCGGCTTGCGGCCGAGCGCGACCAGCATGTTCTGCTGGCGGGGCGTGTTGTTCAGATGATCGTCGCCGCGGATCACGTGCGTGACGTTCATGTCCATGTCGTCGACGACCACGCAGAAATTGTAGGTCGGTGAGCCATCCGAGCGGGCGATGATCAGATCGTCGAGTTCGGCGTTCTGAAAGACGACGCGGCCGTGGACCACGTCCTCGACCACCACCTCGCCCCCGGTCGGATTCTTGAACCGCACGACCGGCTGCACGCCGGGGCGCGCGTCGGTCCGGTCGCGCCAGCGGCCGTCGTAGCGGGGCTTCTCCCCGCGCGCGAGCTGCTCGGCGCGCAGCGCGTCGAGCTCCTCCTTGGTGCAATAGCATCGATAGGCCTTGCCCTCGGCGAGAAGCTCGTCGATGACTTCGCGATAGCGGTCGAATCGCCGCGTCTGATAGAAAGGCCCCTCGTCGGCGACCAGACCCGCCCACTCCATGCCGTCGAGGATCTGCTGGATCGCGGCCTCGGTCGAGCGCTCGAGATCGGTATCCTCGATACGCAGTACGAACCGGCCGCCGTGACGCCGCGCGTAGAGCCAGCAGAACAAGGCGGTGCGCAGACCGCCGATGTGCAGGAAGCCGGTCGGGCTGGGAGCGAATCGCGTACGGACGGACATCGGCGATGGGACCTTCGGATCACGGGTGAGGCCATCAAGTGTAGCAAATGCGGCCCACGGCGGCCGCCAGGATCCTCATCCCGCCGATCGACGGGCGGCGGGTCCCGCCTCAGGGCGCGCGCTCGGCATCCGACGCCGCGACACCGGGAGCGGTTCGACGCGACAGCGCCATGATCATGGCCGAGAGAATCACCACCAACCGCACGGTCGCGTCGAGATAGCGCGGAGGCGCGAACTTTTGCGCGGCCTCGAGATAGAGCACGACCGTCACCAGTCCGCGCGGCGCCATCCAGGTGAGCGCGGCCGCGAATCTCGGTTCGATCGCGCGCAGCAGTACGTGCCTCAGACCATAGGCGATGACCAGAACCACCGCCGCCGCGACCCACGAGTCCAGCAGTGCGAAATTGGTCAGATTGGTGGAATAGCCGAGCAGGAAGAAGAAGAACCCGCGAACCGCGAACGTGAGCTCCTGCACCAGCACCTTGAATTCGCCGACCGTCACCGGCGAGATCCTCTGGGCCACGCGGCGCATCGCCGGCAGGCGCTCCAGCGCATCCTTGTTGTTCAGCATCAAGCCGAACAGCAGCACCATGATCAGCGGCGACAGATGCAGCAGGTCACCTGCCGCGTAGAGCGCGAACAATCCGGCCAGCAGCGGCACATAACGCACATGAGCGTTGGCACGGGTCGACACGAGAACCAGTGCCACCGAGCAGACCGACGCCAGCACCAGCGAGACGATCCCGCCGCCGGCGAGGCCGCTCAAAAACCCCGCGACGGTGCCTGCGGAATTGAGCAGGGCGACGAAGACCAGGACGCCGAGGATGTCCGACACGGAGCTCTCGTAGATGACGAACTCGCGGGCCCGGTCCTCGAAGATGTGGCTCGCCGGAATCGCGATGGCGCTGCTGATGACGGCGAACGGGGTGGCGAGAATCAATGCCTCGAATCCGCCGAGCCCCAGCCACGGGCGTGCGATCCCGGCGAGCGCGCCGAGACAGAGCGCGAATGCCGCGACCGCGAGCAGCGATGCCTTCGCCACGAGTCTGATCCGCTCGCGCCGCAATTCGATATCGAGCGCGCCCTCGAGCACGATCAACACGAGCCCGATGGTGCCGAATACCGGCACCATGGTCTTCAGCTCCGCGGCGACCAGGCTGGTCGAACGAAGCAGCGGTTGGGCGATCAGGCCGAGCGCGATCATCACGATCACCGAGGGCACTCCGGTTCGCCGATCGAACCGCTCCACCGCGAAGGCGGTGAGCAGGAACATCGAGGCGATCAGGATCTCGATCGAAATCATGCGATTCCTCTCCTGGATCGTGCGCGAAAGCGCCACCGGCCGATGGCACCGCTGCGATGCGCGGCCGCCCCATCCTTGCCGTATTGCCGCCCCCGGGTCAACGGCCGCGCAGAATGCCGCCGTGACGCACTCCCGGCCCGGTTTGTCTTTGACCGGGCGCGATGCGATAATGGGAAATCCTGGAGTCGATCGACCGGGCGGTTAGCTCAGCGGTAGAGCACTGCTTTCACACGGCAGGGGTCACAGGTTCAATCCCTGTACCGCCCACCATTCAGAAACGCGATAGGAACAAGGGTTTAGGAAGTTTCCTGAACTCGAGTTTCTTTCTGCATGGTCGGATTTCGAGTCCTTTGGGACAGTTCTGGGACAGTACCTGTGGCGCCGCCTGAGTGGAACGCCATCGAGGAGACTGTCCTATGGCGACCTTCGAGCGACGCGGCAAGTTCTGGCGAGTGAAGATCCGGCGCACCGGCCTTCCCGCGCAGACCCGAACCTTCGACAGCAAGACGCTCGCCCAGCAATGGGCGCGCGGCGTCGAGACCGAATTCGACCACGGCGTCGTGATCGATCGACGCCTCGCCGAGCGCACGACGCTCGCCGAGATCCTCGAGCGCTACCGGCGCGAGGTCACGCCGACCAAGCGGGGCGCCGTGGATGAGAACCTACGGCTCAAGGCGATGGCGCTACGCCCCTTCGCGCGCATCCGGATGGCCTCGCTCACGAGCTCGCACCTGGCGACCTACCGGGACGAGCGGCTCAAAGTCGTTTCCGGCGCGACGGTCAACCGCGAGTTCAACGTCCTCTCGCATGCAATCGACACGGCCCGGCGCGAGTGGGAGATCTATCTCCCCTTCAATCCCTGCACCCTCGTCCGCCGGCCACCGCCGGGACGGCCCCGCAACCGACGGCTCGTCGGCGATGAGGAGCAGCGACTGATCGCGGCGTGCCGCGCCGCGCGCAACCCCTGGCTCGTGCATTTCGTGGCCCTTGCGATCGAAACGGGTATGCGGCGGGGTGAGCTTCTCGGCCTACAGTGGTCGAACGTCGATTTCGCGAAATGTACCGCGTTCCTGCCGATCACGAAGAACGGCGAGTCCCGCGGCGTGCCGCTTTCCACCCGCGCGGTCGCCGTTCTGCGCGCCCTCCCTGCCTCGGCCACCGATCGGGTGTTCGGTGGGCTCACGGCGGAGGCGCTAAAGCAGTCCTTTCAGCGCGCGGTTCGACGCGCCGGCATCGCGGGACTTCGGCTGCACGACTTGCGGCACGAGGCCACGAGCCGCTTATTCGAGAAGGGTCTCAATGTAATGGAGGTCGCCTCGGTGACGGGCCACAAGACGCTGCAGATGTTGAAGCGCTACACCCACCTCAACGCCGTGGATCTCGTGGCCCGGCTCGGATGACGGCGTGGAAAAAACCAAAGCGTTAGGTTAATATCATGCCAACGATCCTGCGATTTCGCGGCCTGCGAGTCGTCATCTACAGCGACGATCACCGGCCACCGCACGTCCACGTCATAGGAGCCGATCGGGAGGCGAAGATCGCGCTCGGCGGAGAAGGCCAACGCCCCTCGCTGGTGGTCAACGAAGGGCTTTCGCGCCGGGAAGTGGCGTTGGCGCTCGTCGAGATCGATCGGAACCGAGCACTCTTGATGCAGCGATGGAGAGAGATTCATGGCGACGCCTGATTGGGTCAAGAAGGAACTGCGCGCGAACTTCGCCAAGGCCTCGCACGCCGGGCGGCGCGCGGCCCGCGTGGAGCCGCGGGCGGCGACGGCGCGCTATCGCGCGCGCGATGAAACGCTCTGCATCGAGCTCACCAACGGTGCAACGCTCACGATCCCCGTCAAGCTCGTGCCCGCGCTCGCGCGAGCCACGCCGCGTGACCTGCGCGACGTTCAGGTGCTGGGCCGCGGCGGTGGGCTCCACTGGGAGTCGCTCGACATCGACTTGAGCGTGCCGGCGTTGGTGTCATCGGTGTTCGAGAGTTCGACGTGGCTCGCGGAGCTCGGTCGCATCGGCGGTCGACGCTCATCGCCCGCCAAAGCGGCGGCGGCCCGTACGAACGGGCGCAAGGGCGGTCGCCCGCGGACGCATGCGGCCGCGGACACCACGACGTGAGGCCGCGCGGCGCCATACGAACGACCGCATTCTCCGTTACCCCAGCCGATAGGCGTGCACCGGATACCCACCGGTCGGCGCGATCAACGCGTCGGCGTGTATTCGCGCGTCGGGTCACGACCGCTCGCGACATTGGCGTGCGTAGTGAGCGCCTGCAGGAGTCCCTGGGCGATACGCTCCTTGTCGGTCACGACCGGTGGCATTTCTCGCACGAACCGGCGGACCTCCGCCGCGAGTTCCCTTTCGCCTTGGTGGTCGAGGCGCTTCGCCACCTCGAGCCATCCGGCAACGACCGCTCGACGAGTCTCGAGGAGTTTCTTGCGCGCCGGATCTCGGATCACGCCACCGCTCATGAGCTCTTGAGCGACCGCCCGCGCCTTGTCGCGCATCGCGGTCGACGCATGGCGTCGTTGTGCGCGAAGCGCTCCATTCCTCATCCGTGACCGACTGGCGCCGCGAACGAATCGCGGGGTCGCATTCGCAGCCACCCCTTGCTCCCGCAGGTAGCGCGCAAAGTCCTCCCGCCACTGACGCAGCAGTCGCTTGTCGATGTGGAGCTTGCGACCGGTGAGCCCCTCGGCTTGGACGACCACGTGGACGTGCGGATGTCGCTGGTCCGTGTCTCGGCTTCGAAACAATATAGCGCCCGTTCGAGGGTGAGAATCGAGCCGCCATCACAAGGCGTTCCTTGATTGCTGTCCTCTCCGCTCGGCAGCCATTCAGTCCGCCTCGGTGAGACAGAGACTTGACCACGGCGCCTGATGCGGGTATTACTAATGGTATGAAAATCGCAGTTTCAATTCCCGATGAAATCTTCACCGAAACAGAGCACCTGGCGAAGCGCCTGAAGGCTTCACGCAGTGAGATCTACAGCCGCGCGCTCGGGGAATTCCTGGGACGCCACGCTCCGGACCGCGTGACTGAGGCCATGGACAAGGTCGTTGCTGAGCTAGGCGATGCGCCAGATGCCTTCACGCGCCGCGCCACCCGTCATGTGCTGCGGAAGGTCGAGTGGTAGTAGAACAAGCCGAGGTGTGGTGGGCCGATCTTAACGAGCCTACCGGGCCTGAGGCCGGTTATCGACGACCCGTCGTGGTCGTGCAGGGCAACGCGCTGAACCGCAGCCGAATCGGCACGGTGGTGTGCGTTCCACTCACAAGCAATCTGAAATGGGCAGACGCGCCCGGAAACGTCTTGCTTTCGCGGAGCGAGACTGGGCTGCCGCAGGACTCGGTCGCAAACGTGTCCCTGATCGTGGCCATTGATAAACGACAACTGACAGAGAAAGTCGGCAAACTGGCGGCTCGGCGCCTACAACTCCTATTTGCGGGTATCGATTCGATCCTGGGCCGCTGAGTGCCCGTTCCGTCGAAGCAGTGTGGACAATTTTGAGACAGTCAGCGAATGGCACTCCGTGACATCGAATGACATCCTGTGACGCCAAGTGACTGTCGTGCTTGGCCCTCCCCTCGCATATCGTTGATCCTGTAGATCCCAAACACCGTTTCACACGGCAGGGGTCACAGGTTCAATCCCGGTACCGCCCACCATTCACGGACGGATCGACCGACGGCTCCTCGCCGATCCGGTATCTGGCGACGGCTTCCGCGAGCCGCGTGGCCTCATCGAGAATCGCCTCGCTCACGGCGGCCGCCTGTTCAACCAGCGCGGCGTTCTGCTGAGTCATTTCGTCCATCTCGATCACGGCCTGGTTCACGTGTTCGATACCGGAGGCCTGTTCGCAGCTCGCCCGAGCGATCTCTGCAATCACGTCCGAGACGCGCTCGACCGCGGCACCGATGTCGCCGAGAGCCATGCCCGACTCGTCGACCAGCCGGCTGCCCTCCTCCACGCGCACGACGCTCTCCTTGATCAGCGCCTTGATTTCCTTGGCGGCGCTCGCGCTGCGGCCGGCGAGGTTGCGCACCTCGCTGGCGACGACCGCGAATCCTCGGCCCTGATCCCCGGCCCTGGCCGCCTCGACCGCCGCATTGAGCGCGAGGAGGTTGGTCTGGAATGCGATCGCGTCGATCACTCCGATGATGTCCGCGATACGCTTGCTCGAGGTGTTGATGCCGCGCATCGCCGCGATGGCGTTCTCGACCACCTTGCCGCCCTTTTCGGCCTGCTCGCGCGCGGCGACCGAAAGCGCCCGGGCCTGGCCGGCGTTGTCCGCGGTCGCTTTCACGGAATTGGTCATCTGCGCCATGCTCGAGGCGGTCTCCTCGAGGTTCGTCGCCTGGGTCTCGGTTCGCTGGCTGAGGTGAATGTTGCCCTTGGAGATCTCGTCGGCGCCGCTGCGAACTTCGGCCGCCGCCGTCCGGATCTGGCGCAGCAGGCTCACGGTGTCATCGATCAGCGTATTGACGCCCCCCGCCAGTTCACCGAATACGCCCTTCTTGCCGGTCATGTCGATGCGCACGCAGAGATCGCGATTGCGCGCCGCGTCGACCGAACGGTTGACGTCGTTCACCACGGTGGCGATCGCCTCGAACAGCGCGTTCATGGCGCGGCACAGCGACTCGACCTGGCCGTTCTGCCCATCCGAGCCGATGCGATGCGACAGGTCGCCGTTCAGCGCCGCCGACACGGCCTCCTGGATCTGTTCGACGGTCGCGCGCAACACCTGCGTCTCGCGCACCTGCGCCGTCACATCGGTGTTGTAGCTCACCACGCCGACCGGCCGCCCGTCGGCGTCGAAGGTCGGGCTCAGATAGCCTTGCATCCAGACCTGGCGGCCATGTTTGCAGACGTAGAGCATCTGGCCGGCCTGGAAGTCACCGGCTCGAACGCGCCGCCAGGTCTCTCGATACGCCTCGGCCTCGCGCTGCGACTCGTCGACCAACATCGCATGGGGCTTGCCGACGACTTCATCGGAACGGTAACCGAGAATCTGCAGGAGATTGTCGTTCGCGAACCGGATCCGGCCGTCCAGCTCGCATTCGAACATCGCGCGCACGCGTCGGATCGCCTCGATCTCGCTCTGCATCGGCGCACAGTGCGCACGCAGCGCCGCCAACTCGTTCTCGAGACGGGTCCGGCACTCACGCTGTTCGGCGAGTTCGCGCTGCAACACCGCCAGATCGGCCTCTCCGGCCGGCGACGGGACCGTCACCGCTGGGATAGGCGCCCTTTTTGCGACTTGAGCCATGAATCAACCTCCCGGGGGGCGGCGCGCAGGTTCGATCCGAAGCTTGCGCGTTGAACCAGGGTATCGGTCGGTTTCGCGGGAATCTTGACAGTGATTTTCAATCGCAGGTGCAGCAAATTCCTGCGACCGCGCGGTCAATGCGGCGCGGTTCCGCCCTTGAGCTCGACGAGTGCCCGCCGGAGCTCGTCGATGCGCGGCGGCTTGCCGAGCACATAGTCGATGTGAGGATAGGTCGGCCGATCCTGGCGCAGGCTCTCTCCCCAGCCGGTCAACAGCATGACCGGAGTAGCCGCCGACAGCGCCTTGACGGCGGCGGCCACGGCCCGACCGTCGACCGTTGGCATGCCGAGATCCGTGATGACGAGATCGAACGAATCGGCCGAACCGCAGGCGACCCGGAATGCGTCGATCCCAAGCTGACCGCCCGCGGCGACTTCGATCCGGTGCCCATCGAGCGCGAGGATGTTGCGCAGCGTGCGCAGGATCAGCGCGTCGTCGTCGACCAGCAGGATGTGCAAGGGCCTCGCCACGAGCGCCGGACCGGGCCGCTCGGCGCGAGCCGCGGCCGTCCCGGCCGGGAACATCAGGCGCACCGTCGTGCCCGCGTTCGGCGCACTCTCGATCTGCATCGTCGCGCCGCGACGCTCGACGAGCGAATGCACCATGACGAGGCCGAGGCCCGTACCGCGCTCGCCCTTGGTTGTGTAGAACGGCTCCAGACAGCGATTCTGGACCTCTTCGGACATGCCGATCCCGGTGTCGATCACTTCGAGGACCACTCTCGGTTCGCCGGCCGGGCGATTCTCTGCGGACCCGGCGCCGCGCAGCCGGGTCCGCAGGGTGAGCGTTCCTCCCCCGGGCATCGCGTCGACCGCGTTCAGCACGAGATTGGTGAGCGCATCGCGGATCTCGCTCTCGACCGCGTCCACGCGCGGCAGGTCGTCCGCGAGGTCCGTGATCAGCGCGACGACCACGCCGTCCCGCTCGGGCCAGTCCCGCCAGCGCGCCCGGGTGAGTTCGACCACCTGTGCGACCATGGCGTTCAGATTCACGGCCTCGACGGCGCGGTCCGCTTGGCGCTCCCGGTAGACATCGTGCAGGCGCGAAACCGTTTGGCCGACGTCCCTGATCGCCCGCCGGATGACCTCCAGCCGCTCCCGGGTCCCGGCCGACAGATTCTCCTCGTGCTCGAGGAGCTCGTCGGCGTAGAGCGCCGCAGGCGTGATCACGTTGTTGACGTCGTGGGCGATGCCGCGCGCCAGGCGGCCAAGCGCGCTCAATCTCTCGCGTCGCACGATCTCCTCCTGGGAATCGCGCAGGTGGTCGTAGGCCGCCTGCAGACGCTCGTGCAATTGTCCCTGGTGGGTCGCGAGCGCGAGGTGGGTGCTCAACTGGCGCAGAAACTCGCAATCGGTGCTCGAATAGGCCCCGGCCGCGCGACAGGCGACGAGCAGCACGCCGAACACGTCCTCATGCAGTTTGAGTGGTGCGATCACCAGCGACTCGAGGCCGCCGCGCGCGAGCAGGGCGGGCAATGGATACGCCGAGCCGGCGATCTCGGGCTCGTAGACCAGCTCCCCGCGCAGACAGCGGCCGAGGCCGTTTCCATCGACCGTGATCTCGCTGCGCTCGGTCAGGCCGAGCTCCAGCGCGAGCGCCCGGCTCCGGTCACCGACCGATCGGATCTGCAGCCGGGTCCGATCCGGCTGGCACAGGCAGATGCAACCGAAATCGGCGGCGAGATGCTCCTCGAGGCTCAGCAGGACCACGCGAAAGATGCTCGCCAGGTCCCGGTGTTCGCCCACGGCGCGGGTCGTCTGATCGAGCAGGTTCAGGCGCTCGACCTGCATGAGGAGCCGGGCCTCGGCGCGCTTCTGCAGGGTGACGTCCGCCGCGACGCCGAAGACCGCGAAACGCTCGCCGTCTTCGTCGTGCAGGGATCCCGCCGAGGACAGGAAGATGCGATCGCCGTTCCCAGGAGGTTTCACCAGATCGAGCAGGCGAGTCTCGCCGACCGTGGTCGCATCCAGCCGCGGCAGGCCCGGAGCCGCGGGCCCCGCGAACAGTTCGTCATCCGTCCGCCCGCGCACCTCGTCGCGGCTTCGGCCGGTCTCGCGCTCGAACTCCCGGTTGACCAGCAGATACCGGCCGAGCAGATCCTTGACGCGCACCACGAGCGGCGCGCCATCGATGATCGCCTGCAGGAGGCGCTGGCTCTCGCTCACCGATCGCGCGGCCTGCCGGCGATCGGCATCGACGCGTTCGAGCTGTGCGCCGGTGAGCCAGACCGCACCGCCGAGCGTGAGCAGCGTCGACAGAGCGAACAGTGCGAACGCCTGCTCGACCGCGAACAGCCGCGCATGATGCGCCTCCAGGGTCAGGATTCCGGCGAGCAAGGGCACGACGAGCGCGGCCGGCATCAGCCGGCGCGCGGAACCGCCGCCCGGCCCCGGGCTGCGCAGGAGCGCGGCGATCCCCACCTCGGGGTTCAGCATCAGCACCCCACCGGCGAGGAACACGATGACGAGCGCGGTGCGCATCGCCATCGTCGCGAAGGGTAGGAGCGGAACCCCGCCGAACAGGAATCGCGTCAGCCCGAGCCAACCGATCAGCAGCGCGAGCAGGGCGAGCAGTTGCGCGGCCAGGGCGCTGCGTGCGTGCCGCGACAGCAGCATCGCGGCGCCGAGCAGCGCGTACGCGCTCGAGGTCGCCGGCCCCATGCGCGTGAGATGCAGGCCGTGCCGCAGGATATGCTCGCGCAGGCCCAGGTCGTCGAGGCGCAGTTCCACGTCCAATGCATGCCCGAGCAGGCGGAGCGAGGCC